>NZ_MDGW01000303.1:0-1673 GCF_001712525.1 Shigella sp. FC1661 | reverse complement strand
ACCCACAGCTGGTCAGGTCGTTCTGCCACGAACTGACGGTTTACGCGGTCGCCTGCGGCAACGGCTTTCCGGCTGATGGTCGTACGGACCTTTTTACCCCGGAGAACACCGGCAAGTCCCATAACCGCCATGAGACGTGCCACAGTGCATCTGGCCACTCTGATACCTTCCCGTAACAACTGACGCCAGACTTTACACCGTATACCTTGTGATTTTCATCGTATACGCGCTGTATCTCTTTCTTCAGCCAGTCATCGCGCTGCGCACGGGCACTGCGTTTATCCGGATGATGTCGCTGTTGCTGACAGTGGTAATACGTTGACGGGGCAATATGCAGTTCGCTGCATAGCGGTCCGACCCCGTACTGCTCACGCAGCTTATCCAGCAGTGGCATCATTTTTCCAGAGGCGGTCGAACTCCGCCTTCGCAAAATAAGCGGAAGCCTGGCGAAGGATATCGTTACTGCGGCGCAGTTCACGATTTTCACGCTCCAGCTCTTTCAGACGCTGACGTTCAGCGGTGGTGAGCCCTCCATCACCGCCCCCGGTATCCCGCTCATGCTGGCGAACCCAGACACGCAGAGTCTCCGGCGTACAGCCAATCTTTGGAGCAATGGAACAAATTGTCGCCCATTGTGAGTCATATTCGCCCTGACTTTCCAGAACCATACGGACTGCCCGTTGACGGACTTCGGGGGAAAAACGAGTATTTTTAGTCATCCTGTTTACCTCTTTCTCAGGAAGTTTAGTCTCCAGGATTCCCGGGGCGGTTCAGTCACAAAAATGCTGGCCTGCGGCACGCGGATACTGGGAGTGAAGGAATACATCTGCGATAAACCTGAGTGCCCCCACGTCAGATACGTCACTAACTCATGCGGCAGCCGTGCCTGCCCGTCCTGCGGAAAAAAGGCCACAGACCTGTGGATAGCGACACAGCTGAATCGTCTTCCTGACTGCGACTGGGTACACCTGGTCTTCACCCTGCCGGACACGCTGTGGCCGGTGTTCGAAAGCAACCGGTGGCTGCTGAATGACGTGTGCCGTCTGGCGGTGGAGAATCTGCTGTATGCCGCCCGGAAACGGGGGCAGGAACCCGGTATCTTCTGCGCCATCCACACGTATGGCCGTCGTCTCAACTGGCATCCGCATGTACATGTGTCTGTAACCTGTGGAGGTCTGAATAAGCATGGTCAGTGGAAAAAGCTGAGCTTCCTGAAAGACGCGATGCGTTCACGGTGGATGTGGAATATGCGGCAGCTGCTTCTGAAAGCGTGGTCAGAGGGGCTGGCGATGCCGGAGTCGTTGTCACATATCACGACGGAATCACAGTGGAGAAGCCTGGTGCTGAAAGCCGGAGGAAAATACTGGCATGTGTACATGTCGAAAAAAACGGCCGGCGGGAGGAATACGGCGCGCTACCTGGGTCGTTATCTGAAGAAGCCGCCGATAGCGGCCTCCCGGCTGGCACATTACAACGTAGGGGCGAGCCTGAACTTCCGTTACCTGGACCACAAAACGGGAGAAACGGCGACGGAAACGCTGACACAGCGTGAGCTGGTCGCGAGGCTGAAACAGCACATCCCGGAGAAGTTTTTTAAGATGGTGAGGTACTTCGGGTTCCTTGCCAACCGGGTGTGTGGAGAGAAGCTGCCGCAGGTGTACCGTGCTCTGGGG
>NZ_MDGW01000302.1:0-1674 GCF_001712525.1 Shigella sp. FC1661 | reverse complement strand
GTTCAGGGAGTCTGACATCAAGAGCGCGGTAGCCTTTTTTAATATTTCATTCTCCATTTCAATGCGTTGTAGCTTTTTCCTCAGCTTACGTATTTCGATTTGTTCTGGTGTTATCGGAGAGGCTTTTGGTGTTTTGCCCTGACGCTCATCACGCAGTTGTTTGACCCATCTTGTCATTGTGGAAAGGCCAACATCCATAGCTTTGGCGGCATCTGCCACCGTGTATTTCTGGTCAACAACCAGTTGAGCGGATTCGCGTTTAAACTCTGCGCTAAAATTTCTTTTTTTCATTGGAGCACCTGTGTTGTTCTGAGGTGAGCATATCACCTCTGTTCAGGTGGCCAAATTCAGTGTGCCACTTCAAAAAAACCTTTTTTAAATCCTGACATACACAACTCCTTAACTAAAATAGATTACCACCAGACTTCCGCCTGGATGCCGGCCATAAACTCGTCTTTGCTGTTCTCATTAAACTTAAAATTCGATAATTCGTTATCCAGAATATTGATATACGTTCCATAGAAGCGAATTTCTGGTCGTGAACCTAAAATGCTTTCACCCACTTTCAATGCATGCCAGAGTGTCGTTTTATAAGCCGATTCATTTAGTGTTACACCCTGCTGAGTTTTGTTCTGTTGCTTAAACCAGCCTAATTCAAGCCCCGTCTGATTCCATGTATTCCAGATCCAGGCCGGTCTTATTACAGTGCGAATACTGTCAAAATCACTATGAGCACCACTTTCATAACTATAAACATCTTCGCCGTGAGAATAGACAAGCGCGTTAGCCATAATAATATTGTCAGTAAGATACATCTCGCCCTGAGAGATTAAACGCCAGGCGATCCCATTGGTATGATCACCATAGTAATAGCGACCATGCGCCATCGTATTACTGGCATCTGAGAAACTGGCAAAACTGCTGGCATAGGAATTATTGTCAACCTGTAACGTAAATTCATTAAACGTATCGCGTTGCAGGTTTTGCCGTAAAACAGAAGTCAGCATCCAGCTATCTTTCATTTCAAAATAACTGTTGTCATTTTCGTTATCTTGTTGTTGATCCGTTTTATTAGGTGCGGAATATTTAGCCATTAATGATAATGTCGCATCATCCCATAACGGGATATTGCGATAACGAACATCCACAGAATTGGTATTCATCTGGCTGGTACGCGAAAAATCACGAGAGTAAACATCGACATCATCACGGCTTAAGGACATATCAAACAGCCCTACACCAAGTGCCCAGTTTTCAATCCCCACACCCGCGGCGACATCCGTGGTTAAGGTTTTCCAGTCCAGCATCTGGATCTCATATTGCGGGAGTTTATGTTTGCCGACCCAGAAGTCTGCCTCTGGTGCGAAGGGTAAAAAACCTCGCGTTGTCAGGTAAATATCGCTGAACTGCATGATATTTTCATTGGCACTGTCACCAAACCAGGCATCGTTATACTGCTCACCCACGTTGCCATCATAGGTAACGACCGCATTTGCCGTTTTACCGTCCTGATTATAAACACGCTGATTTAAGGTCAGGTCAAACCAACCGCTCATCTCATTACCAAAACGTCCCAGTGAACCGCCCCGGGAATCCTGGAGACTAAACTTCCTGAGAAAGAGGTAAACAGGATGACTAAAAATACTCGTTTTTCCCCCGAAGTCCGTCAACGGG
>NZ_MDGW01000301.1:0-1685 GCF_001712525.1 Shigella sp. FC1661 | reverse complement strand
CCTAAGACATCAATCATCTGTACTCCAATGACTAGTCTAAAAACTAGTATTAAGACTATCACTTATTTAAGTGATACTGGTTGTCTGGAGATTCAGGGGGCCAGTCTAATTGTTAATAAGAACTCTGCAATCAACACCAGTATCGGCGTTATTTTTATTGCTTTGGGCGGCATATTGATTGATGCCTACTAGGCGGCGATGGTGGGGTTTGGTAATAAATACATTGCCGCTCAATTCGGCATTTCGCCGGGTCTTGCTGCAACCGTCAATGCATCAGTATTAATCGCTGCGTTAATTGGCGGTTTATTAGCGAACCGAGTAATAAACCGCTTTGGGCAAAAGCGGGCATTTATTATTGGCATGGGGCTGTGCACCATCGGTGTTGCAGCGGTAGCTATTGCTCCCAGTATCTGGTGGGTGCTGGTGTGCCGCGTCATCATGGGCTTTGGTTTAGGCATCGACTTCCCTTTGGCAACCAATGCCGTGGCAGAGCTTCGTGGTTCAACGTCGAAGAAAACCGGAACGTCGGTCAACCTCTGGCAAATGGCCTGGTATGTTTCGACAACCGTTGTTTATTTGGTACTTTTGCCGCTGCTTCTGTCGGGTATCGCTGAAGAACAATTGTGGCGTTACGGAATATTCATCGGAGCTATTTTTGCAGTCATCTTCATGATTTTGCGTTACTTCTTTATTGGTGAATCCGCAATGTGGGCCGCACGCGTCGGGCGTTACCAGGAAGCGTGCGACATTCTGGGAAAACGTTATGGTGTTCAGGCTCGCGTTGCGGCATCGGGTACAACAGAAGCGAAATTCTCGGAAAAAGCAGAGAATAAATACAGTGGTGGATATGGCATCTTATTTAATGATCGTTACCGCAAACGCACCATTCTTGGCTGTGTCGTGGCAACCATGCAGGCGTGGCAATATAACGCCGTAGGTGTTTATCTTCCTCTTACGTTGGCGGGAATAATAAGTGGCGGGCTTACTGGCGCGTTGACCGGTTCTGCCGTCGTGAATGCCCTTTGTGGGGTGACAGGCGGGATGATCGGCTCGTTTATTCTCCAACGACTGGGTACTCGCCGACAGTCGATGTATGGATTTGCTGTTGTGACCTTAGCATTGCTGTCGTTAGGCGCACTGGCAACGACTAATCCCTGGCTGTCTTTAGGGTTATTAGGATCAATTATTTTCTTCCATTCAGCGGGTCCTGGTGGGCTGGGCATGACCATTGCCACACTCTCTTATCTTCCCGCTATTCGCCCTACTGGGGTCAGATTTGCCCGCGCTATTATGCGCACAGGGGCAATTGCAGGACTCATTTTCTGGCCGATGCTGTGGGGTGCGTTGAAAACTGAAGCGTTTTACTGGTTGGCAATCGGGTAATGACTCCAACTTACTGATAGTGTTTTATGTTCAGATAATACCCGATGACCTTGTCATGCAGCTCCACCGATTTTGAGAACGACAGTGACTTCCGTCCCAGCCTTGCCAGATGTTGTCTCAGATTCAGATTATGTCGCTCAATGCGCTGAGTGTAACGCTTGCTGATAACGTGCAGCTTTCCCTTCAGGCGTGATTCATACAGCGGCCAGCCATCCGTCATCCATACCACGACCTCAAAGGCCGACAGCAGGCTCAGAAGACGCTCCAGTGTGGCCAGAGTGCGTTCACCGAAGACGTGCGCC
>NZ_MDGW01000300.1:0-1685 GCF_001712525.1 Shigella sp. FC1661 | reverse complement strand
GTGCGTACCGGGCTGAGAGGCGGTGTAAGTGAACTGTAGTTGCCATGTTTTACGGCAATGAGAGCAGAGATAGCGCTGATGTCCGGCAGTGCTTTTGCCGTTACGCACCACGCCTTCAGTAGCGGAGCAGGAAGGACATCTGATGGAAATGGAAGCCACGCAAGCACCTTAAAATCACCATCATACACTAAATCAGTAAGTTGGCAGCATTACCTTTTTTATATACATGATTCACTGATATCAGTGGCATTAATAGCTATTATATAGCTTCAGCTCCTTTTTTCATACCTTAAGGAAAAATTGCCCCCTCCCCCAAAAAGTATCGTTTTTTTACATTAAACCGATCCAGTTTAGGATAGTGTAAAGCAGAAGTTCTTCAATATATAACATATGGAGTTAATATGCTTACACAAACTATATATCCGCCTCCTCCAGAAGTTCCTGTCTACTGCTGAAGGGAACCAATAACATTGCAAAGCAGATAAAAAAGAATCCAACACCTCTCAACATAAAGAATACGCCCTGATATTTATGCTCCCGACAAATAACAATCACAGATTAATTTCAAATTCGTTCTCCACTTATTCAATCGACACTAGCCGCGCATATGAAAGTTATCTAACCCATTGGACTGAATGGAAAAATAACCGCATACAAGAAGAACAACGAGACATCGCTTTTCAGCGACTAGTATCATGTCTACAAAACCAAGAGACGAACCTAGACTTGTCTGAATTAGGCCTGACAACATTACCTGAAATCCCCCCGGGAATTAAATCAATTAATATAAGTAAAAATAATTTAAGCTTAATCTCCCCATTGCCTGCGTCCCTTACACAGCTTAATGTCAGCTATAACAGACTTATTGAACTGCCTGCTTTGCCTCAAGGACTTAAATTATTGAATGCGTCCCACAATCAACTAATCACACTACCCACACTCCCCATATCTTTGAAGGAGCTTCATGTCTCAAATAATCAATTATGTTCTCTTCCTGTTTTACCAGAACTACTGGAAACATTAGATGTATCATGTAATGGGCTGGCAGTTTTACCACCTTTACCATTTTCTTTACAAGAGATTAGCGCAATAGGGAATCTTCTTAGTGAACTCCCCCCTCTACCTCACAACATTCACTCCATATGGGCAATCGACAATATGTTAACCGATATTCCATACCTGCCGGAAAATTTAAGGAACGGTTATTTTGACATAAATCAGATAAGTCATATCCCGGAAAGCATTCTTAATCTGAGGAATGAATGTTCAATAGATATTAGTGATAACCCATTGTCATCCCATGCTCTGCAATCCCTGCAAAGATTAACCTCTTCGCCGGACTACCACGGCCCACGGATTTACTTCTCCATGAGTGACGGACAACAGAATACACTCCATCGCCCCCTGGCTGATGCCGTGACAGCATGGTTCCCGGAAAACAAACAATCTGATGTATCACAGATATGGCATGCTTTTGAACATGAAGAGCACGCCAACACCTTTTCCGCGTTCCTTGACCGCCTTTCCGATACCGTCTCTGCACGCAATACCTCCGGATTCCGTGAACAGGTCGCTGCATGGCTGGAAAAACTCAGTGCCTCTGCGGAGCTTCGACAGCAGTCTTTCGCTGTTGCTGCTGATGCCACTGAGAGCTGTGAGGACCGTGTCGCGCTCACATGGAACAA
>NZ_MDGW01000310.1:0-28249 GCF_001712525.1 Shigella sp. FC1661 | reverse complement strand
GCCATGGCAAACAAGCTGGCACGAACAGTATGGGCGATAACCGCCCATGACCGTAAGTATGACAGGAACCACGTCAGTATCAGACCATATTAATCGCTGATACCATTAAACAATGAACTCTTAACAAAAGGGTGAATGCTGAAAGGTTGCTATGGCGGCCAGAGTGATGACAAAGACAGGTAAGACCGTGACTCACTAAACCTGAACAGTATTTTGGGCTTGAAGTCCGCCGTGAAAATAAGGGGTGAGTCGGCGAATTACATAGGGGCTCGCAGCGTTACGGCTGCAATAAAGCCGGATATAAAGCTGCAACCTACCCGTCATGTCAAAACAATGGATGCCTTGCAAACGGGATGCGTTCATATAAAAAACTGTGAGTAAGCGGGTGATAAATGGTAAAAGTCATCTTGCTATAACAAGGCTTGCAGTGGAATAATGAAGCCGTTTCCGTGTCCATCCTTGTTAAAACAAGAAATTTTACGGAATAACCCATTTTGCCCGACCGATCATCCACGCAGCAATGGCGTAAGACGTATTGATCTTTCAGGCAGTTAGCGGGCTGCGGGTTGCAGTCCTTACCGGTAGATGGAAATATTTCTGGAGAGTAATACCCAGTCTGTTTCTTTGATAATTGCGCTGTTTTTCCGCATGAAAAACGGGCAACCGACACTCTGCGCCTCTTTGAGCTGACGATAACCGTGAGGTTGGCGACGCGACTAGACACGAGGCCATCGGTTCACACCCGGAAAGGCGTTACTTTGCCCGCAGCTTAGTCGTCAATGTAAGAATAATGAGTAAGTTACGATGAAAAGAATGTTAATCAACGCAACTCAGCAGGAAGAGTTGCGCGTTGCCCTTGTAGATGGGCAGCGTCTGTATGACCTGGATATCGAAAGTCCAGGGCACGAGCAGAAAAAGGCAAACATCTACAAAGGTAAAATCACCCGCATTGAACCGAGTCTGGAAGCTGCTTTTGTTGATTACGGCGCTGAACGTCACGGTTTCCTCCCACTAAAAGAAATTGCCCGCGAATATTTCCCTGCTAACTACAGTGCTCATGGTCGTCCCAACATTAAAGATGTGTTGCGTGAAGGTCAGGAAGTCATTGTTCAGATCGATAAAGAAGAGCGCGGCAACAAAGGCGCGGCATTAACCACCTTTATCAGTCTGGCGGGTAGCTATCTGGTTCTGATGCCGAACAACCCGCGCGCGGGTGGCATTTCTCGCCGTATCGAAGGCGACGACCGTACCGAATTAAAAGAAGCACTGGCAAACCTTGAACTGCCGGAAGGCATGGGGCTTATCGTGCGCACCGCTGGCGTCGGCAAATCTGCTGAGGCGCTGCAATGGGATTTAAGCTTCCGTCTGAAACACTGGGAAGCCATCAAAAAAGCCGCTGAAAGCCGCCCGGCCCCGTTCCTGATTCATCAGGAGAGCAACGTAATCGTTCGCGCTTTCCGCGATTACTTACGCCAGGACATCGGCGAAATCCTTATCGATAACCCGAAAGTGCTCGAACTGGCACGTCAGCATATCGCTGCATTAGGTCGCCCGGATTTCAGCAGCAAAATCAAACTGTACACCGGCGAGATCCCGCTGTTCAGCCACTACCAGATCGAGTCGCAGATCGAGTCCGCCTTCCAGCGTGAAGTCCGTCTGCCGTCCGGTGGTTCGATTGTTATCGACAGTACCGAAGCGTTAACTGCCATCGACATCAACTCCGCACGCGCGACCCGCGGCGGCGATATCGAAGAAACCGCATTTAACACCAACCTCGAAGCTGCCGATGAGATTGCTCGTCAGCTGCGCCTGCGTGACCTCGGCGGCCTGATTGTTATCGACTTCATCGACATGACGCCTGTACGCCACCAGCGTGCGGTAGAAAACCGTCTGCGTGAAGCGGTGCGTCAGGACCGTGCGCGTATTCAAATCAGCCATATTTCTCGCTTTGGCCTGCTGGAAATGTCCCGTCAGCGCCTGAGCCCATCACTGGGTGAATCCAGTCATCACGTTTGTCCGCGTTGTTCTGGTACTGGCACCGTGCGTGACAACGAATCGCTGTCGCTCTCTATTCTGCGTCTGATCGAAGAAGAAGCGCTGAAAGAGAACACCCAGGAAGTTCACGCCATTGTTCCTGTACCAATCGCTTCTTACCTGCTGAATGAAAAACGTTCTGCGGTAAATGCCATTGAAACTCGTCAGGACGGTGTGCGCTGCGTGATTGTGCCAAACGATCAGATGGAAACCCCGCACTACCACGTGCTGCGCGTGCGTAAAGGGGAAGAAACCCCAACCTTAAGCTACATGCTGCCGAAGCTGCATGAAGAAGCGATGGCGCTGCCGTCTGAAGAAGAGTTCGCTGAACGTAAGCGTCCGGAACAACCTGCGCTGGCAACCTTTGCCATGCCGGATGTGCCGCCAGCGCCAACGCCAGCTGAACCTGCCGCGCCTGTTGTAGCTCCAGCACCGAAAGCTGCACCGGCAACACCAGCAGCTCCTGCACAACCTGGGCTGTTGAGCCGCTTCTTCGGCGCACTGAAAGCGCTGTTCAGCGGTAGTGAAGAAACCAAACCGACCGAGCAACCAGCACCGAAAGCAGAAGCGAAACCGGAACGTCAACAGGATCGTCGCAAGCCTCGTCAGAACAACCGCCGTGACCGTAATGAGCGCCGCGACACCCGTAGTGAACGTACTGAAGGCAGCGATAATCGCGAAGAAAACCGTCGTAATCGTCGCCAGGCACAGCAGCAGACTGCCGAGACGCGTGAGAGCCGTCAGCAAGCTGAGGTAACGGAAAAAGCACGTACCACCGACGAGCAGCAAGCGCCGCGTCGTGAACGTAGCCGCCGCCGTAACGATGATAAACGTCAGGCGCAACAAGAAGCGAAGGCGCTGAATGTTGAAGAGCAATCTGTTCAGGAAACCGAACAGGAAGAACGTGTACGTCCGGTTCAGCCGCGTCGTAAACAGCGTCAGCTCAATCAGAAAGTGCGTTACGAGCAAAGCGTAGCCGAAGAAGCGGTAGTCGCACCGGTGGTTGAAGAAACTGCCGCTGCCGAACCAATTGTTCAGGAAGCTCCAGCTCCACGCACAGAACTGGTGAAAGTCCCGCTGCCAGTCGTAGCGCAAACTGCACCAGAACAGCAAGAAGAGAACAATGCTGATAACCGTGACAACGGTGGCATGCCGCGTCGTTCTCGCCGCTCGCCTCGTCACCTGCGCGTGAGTGGTCAGCGTCGTCGTCGCTATCGTGACGAGCGTTATCCAACCCAGTCGCCAATGCCGTTGACCGTAGCGTGCGCGTCTCCGGAACTGGCCTCTGGCAAAGTCTGGATCCGCTATCCAATTGTACGTCCGCAAGATGTACAAGTTGAAGAGCAGCGCGAACAGGAAGAAGTACAAGTGCAGCCGATGGTGACTGAGGTCCCTGTCGCCGCCGCTGTCGAACCGGTTGTTAGCGCGCCAGTTGTTGAAGAAATGGCTGAAGTCGTAGAAGCCCCCGTACCGGTTGCCGAACCGCAACCGGAAGTGGTTGAAACGACGCATCCTGAAGTGATTGCCGCCGCGGTAACTGAACAGCCGCAGGTGATTACCGAGTCTGATGTTGCCGTAGCCCAGGAAGTTGCAGAACACGCAGAACCGGTGGTTGAACCGCAGGAAGAGACGGCAGATATTGAAGAAGTTGCCGAAACTGCTGAGGTTGTGGTTGCAGAACCTGAAGTTGTTGCTCAACCTGCCGCGCCAGTCGTCGCTGAAGTCGCAGCAGAAGTTGAAACGGTAGCCGCGGTTGAACCAGAGATCACCGTTGAGCATAACCACGCTACCGCGCCAATGACGCGCGCTCCGGCACCGGAATATGTTCCGGAGGCACCGCATCACAGTGACTGGCAGCGCCCTACTTTTGCCTTCGAAGGTAAAGGTGCCGCAGGTGGTCATACGGCAACGCATCATGCCTCTGCCGCTCCTGCGCGTCCGCAACCTGTTGAGTAATAATTAGCTCAAAGTAATCAAGCCCTGGTAACTGCCAGGGCTTTTTTATTTCATGTTTGAATCAACATATTAAAATTCATCAAATGGCATCCTTGCTAACCAACAATGCAAAATAGGCAAAAAAAATGCCCGCCCCGGCGATCCCTGAGCGGGCAGACAAAACATACCCAGTTTCATGATATGTTTTAAAGCGAGCTTATTTGTTGAGCTGGAAGAGCGACAATCCCTGCATATCGGTAAATGCTTTATACGATGCCTGCAATGCCGTTTGCTGCATGATGTAAGATGAAATAGTTGCATTCCAGTCCACATCAACCAGATCGCTCATCTGCTGCGTTTGCCCTAAAGCGCGATCGCTACCTAAGGAATCCAGCGACTCCAGTTCGTTCAGCTGCGTGCCTAATTCCGCGCGAACGGTAAGGACATTATTCAGCGAGTTTTTCAGTCCACGGTTGGTTTTATCCAATGCCGCAGCGGCGATTTCTTTATCCGCTTCGCTATCCGCGACCGGCGTTTTCAGGGCTGCGATGGCGCTATCCAGCATGGCAAAAAGATTGGTTTCAGAAGCGCTACCGTCTGGCTCCGCAACTGCGTTGCTGGTAATACTGTCGAAAATTTTGTCACCCGTGTGCCCTATCACCATCGAACGCGAAGCATCGACCTGTTGCTTAATACTTTCTGCTCCACCGACGTATTTCCCTTTCTCTTCGCTAAACGGCGCAGTCTCTGTTTTATAACCGGCAAAAATGTAGCGCCCGTTACCGTCAGTGGTGTTCGCCAGATTCAGCAACTGGTCACGAATCCCCTGAATATCCGTAGCCAGCGAGGCCCGGTCATCGTCACTCAAGGTGCCATTGCTGGCGTAGACAATTTTTTCCTGAGCATTCTGGATAGCAGTGGTGACCTGGCTAAGTACACTCTCTTCCAGTGACACTTTTTGAGTGGCGAAAGTACGCGCCAGCGTGTACTGGCTGTTTTGCGCCTGTGCCTGGGAGAGAACTACGGCTTGTGATGCTGCAATGGGATCGTCAGAAGGGTTAACGACTCGCTTACCTGTCGACATCTGCTCGCCGTACTTCATCCATTCCGCCTGAGAATTGGTGATGCCACGCATGTTTTGCTGGTACATCATCTGGGTACTGAAACGCATCTTATCTCCCCTTAGCGAATGTTAATCAGCGCATCAAAAATCGCGTTTGCCGTCTGCAGAACCTGCGCATTCGCCAGGTAATACTGCTGAAAACGTTGCAGATTTCCGTACTCTTCGTCGAGATTGACGCCAGAGATAGACTGCTGCTGATTGGAAAGCTGCGTCACCACATTACCTTGCGTGGCGCTACTGGTTTTCAACGTCGCGGTTTTATTACCGATATCACTCACTAACGAGGCATAAGCGTCGTTAAAGGATTTCGCACCGCCCACCGTTTTACTGTTGCTTTGCAGATCCAGCAGGGCCTGACCGTTGCGGTTATCGCTATCACCCGCATCTTTTTCGCTCGCCATCGCTATTTTCGCTTCGTCGGTGATTAATACATCCATGTTGACGATGGCGTCACTTACTGGTTTCAGCGTGAAGCTGTCGTTAACGGCAGGCGTTCCTGTAAACGTCAACTCCAGACCATCAAATGCCACTTTACCGTTGGCATCCGGCGTCACCGTAAAAGTGGTATTGCTGGCAAGGCGGGTGACCTGCCACTGATTATTATCGAACGAGATTTTGTAATCTGTCGCCAGTACCGCGGAGGCATCAGTTACCGTGGCACCGATCGCAACGTCACCTTTGTTTTTCGTGTTTTGCAAAACCGCGGGCTTACCGATAGCAAAGAAATCTTCACCAGCATCGCCGTTGGCATCAAATCCGGCTTTGTGTTGGGTGTTGAAAGCCTCGGCAAATGCCAGCGCCAGTTGTCCAAGCGTATTACGCGTCTGGTCCAGATCCTGAGAACGGAATGTCAGAATGCCGCCCAGCGACCCGGTATTCAGTAATTTCTCCGGGATCTCAATATTGCCTGCCGTCCCATCAACGTAAGCGACAGTCATACGAGAAGGGTCGGCGCTGGAAGGAACTGCCGCCAGTTGCCGCGCCGTACTTCCCTGAACCAGTGAGTAACCATTGGCCATCGTGATGTTATAAGTGCCGCCATCCTGAACGCTGACTTCTACACCAACAATCTGGTTTAATTCGCTCACCAGTTGATCGCGTTGATCCAGCAGATTGTTAGGTGACGCCCCTGCCCCCACGCCTGTCAGGCGGGAGATTTGGTCGTTCAGGCTGGCGATTTGTTTAGCGTAATTGTTGATCTGATCAACGCTGGCACCTATCGCGATATTGACCTGTTTGTCCTGGTCGCGAAGATACTGATCGGTGGTTTTAAACTGATTCACCAACCCTTCTGATTTCCCAATCAGCGCCTGGCGCGCTGCCGGGTCTTCCGCGTTACTCACCAGCGTTTGCAGGCTGGTGAAGAAATCCTGCATCTGTGTTGCCAGCGAAGAGGTACTGGTGGAGAGCATATTGTCGATTTTCGACATCTGCTCATAGCGGGCAGTCAGGCCGCTACTTTGCGTCTGCGCCGCACGTAACTGGTTGGTGATAAACGCATCATACTCACGCTGCACACCAGAAACGTAGACACCATTGCCAACCCAGCCGCCAGCGCCCAACGTGCTATTGGCCTGCGCCATAATAGTGGTTTGGCGGGTATATCCGGCAACGTTATAGCTGGAGATATTATTACTTGCCGTATTTAACGCCGCCTGGGCCGCGTTCAGTCCGCTCATGGCGTTATTAATCAAGCTGGACATGGAGGTTCCTTATAAGCCTTCAATTACAGAGTATTATCGGCAGCGACCCGCCGGACTTGAGTTATTCAGAACAGATTATCAATGTTCATACTGTAGGTTTTGCTCACCTTGTCGCTTATCGATTTCATCTGCTGAATCATGTTGGTGAGTTTGCGGGCATAGTGAGGATCGGTGGCATAGCCCGCGTCCTGTAGGGCCTGCGCCCCCTGCTCCGCACTCGTGGCGGTGGTCACGGCGGCGTAGTGCGGGTTACGCGTTAACAGCCCAACGTAATCCGACTATGCTTCCAGATACGAGCTGTAGACCCGAAACTTCGCTTTTACTTTCTTCGCTTCGCCGTTTTCATATTCAGTCGTGGTGATTTCAGTAACTGGCCCTTTCCAGTTGCCAGAGGCTTTGACACCAAACAGGTTATAGCTCGGCTCGCCGTTTTCGCGGCGGATTTGCCGTTGCCCCCAACCAGATTCCAGCGCCGCCTGAGCGAGGATCAAATGATGTGGCACACCGCTTTGCTGGCTTGCCAGTTGGGCGGGCAGCGAGAGTTGCGCGAGGAATGCTTTACTGTCACCCGGCAGCGAATCATCGTAGTTACGTGGCACGGCCTTTTGCACCAGCTGCGAAAGCGCCTGATTTTGATAACGCACCACAGTTTCGAGCGGGAATTTCATCGGTGCTGCTGGCGTGGACTCCTCTGGCAATGGTTGTTCTGGCGTCATCTGTTTAACCATCATCTCTGCAAGCCCCAGACCTTTGCCCGCCGTCATCTGTTGGGCAATCTGCTGGTCATACATACTGGTATACAGGCGAGTGTGCTCGCTGCTGAACAGGCCATCTTTTGGTAAAGCGTCGCGCATGCTTTTCAACATCATCTGCACGAACATCCCTTCCACCTGACGGGCCACCGGACGGGCCACCGGACGGATATTTGCCGCCGGATCTTCGCCCGCTTTCGCCTTTAGTTCGTTGAGTGATTGCGCATCCCAGGCCGCACTTGCCAGTAGTTTGCTGTCGCTGATCATCAGATGATTTCCAGTTTTGCCCGCAGACATCCCGCACTTTGCATTGATTGCAGTATGGACATCAGATCCATCGGCGTAGCGCCCAGCGCATTGAGCGCGCGCACCACGTTATTGAGCCTGGCGCTGGAACGTACGCTTTGCAGCGAACCGCCGCTCTGGCGTAAATCGATCTGCGTTTGTGGAGTAACCACAGTCTGTCCACCACCAAACGGTGTATCTGGCTGGCTGACATTGGCCTGACGATTAACTGTTACTGAGAGATTCCCCTGCGCTACCGCGCAGCTGTCGAGGGTCACTTCGCGATTCATCACCACCGAACCGGTGCGCGAGTTAATCACTACTTTAGCGTCCTGCGGGGTGACATTAACCTGCATATTCTGGATATCGGCAAGGAAGCGGACCTGGGAACTGTTGCCACTCGGTACGCGCACCTGAATAGTCCGCGCATCTAACGCGGTGGCGCTGCCATATCCACGCACGCGGTTGATGGTGTCAGCGATTTGCTGCGCCATGCTGAAATCTTCGTCGTTAAGTTGCAAATTAAGGGTATTCCCGACGCCAAACTGGCTGGGCAATTCACGTTCAATAACCGCACCATTGGTGATCCGTCCACCGTTCAGTTGGTTAACCTGAACACTGCTACCGCCAGCGGAGGCTCCTGCGCCGCCAACCAGAATATTGCCCTGCGCCAGCGCATACACCTGACTGTCAACGCCCTTAAGCGGTGTCATCAACAACGTACCTCCACGCAAGCTTTTGGCATTACCCATGGAAGAAACCACCACATCGATGGTTTGCCCCTGACGTCCAAACGGAGGAAGTGACGCTGTCACCATTACCGCAGCGACGTTTTTTAGCTGCATATTGGTGCCCGTCGGAACGGTAATTCCCAGCTGTGAGAGCATGTTATTAAGCGTTTGTGTGGTAAACGGCGTCTGGGTTGTCTGGTCACCGGTGCCATCCAGCCCACCACCAGACCATAGCCTATCAGTGAGTTTTGCCTTACCCCCTGAACACTGGTGAGATCGCGAATACGCTCAGCCTGAGCCGCCGTCGTGACCAGTAGAAGAATTAATGCAGAGAGAAATTTAATCACCACAGCCTCACTTACATTGGCGACAGGTTAAGGAAGAAACGCTGCAACCAGCCCATATTTTGCGCTTCGTTAATGTAGCCATTGCCTACGTATTCAATGCGCGCATCCACCACCTGAGTAGACGATACGGTATTGCTGCCGCTGATAGTGCGTGGATTAACCACGCCAGAGAAGCGAATAAATTCGGTACCCTGATTAATGGCAATCTGTTTTTCACCCACCACATGCAGGTTGCCGTTGACCAGTACCTGGTCAACCGTCACCGTCAACGTGCCGCTAAAGGTATTGCTGGCATTGGCCCCGCCCTTTCCGTTGAACGTGTTACCACCGGAGGCTTCGACATCGGCACGAGCGTTACCAAACAGCCCCTGCAAATAGCGCGGCACAGTATCAAAGCCAAAATTAGTTTTACCGTCACGGCTGGCATTCACAGAGGAGCTTTTGCTGGCGCTGACGTTCTCCTGCAACACGATGGTCAGCGTATCGCCAATATTGCGTGGTCGACGATCTTCAAACAGCGGTTGATAGCCATAGTTAATCGGCTGAGCAGACTGGAAAATAGAACCGTTGGCGACGGGCGTCGGACCGGGAACCGGTTGTGCACTGGTCGCCCCCTGCACCAGCGGCGTGGAGGGTATCCAGGCGCAGCCGGTTAGTGAAAGCACCAACAAGCTGGAAATGGCATAAGTATGCGCAGCGTTTTTTTGCATGGCTATCATCTTCAAAAATCAGTAAACCGGTGAACCTGCCACCGGTTAAGCCTTAGAGTTGCGTCAGTTTTTGCAGCATCTGATCGGTGGTGGACACCGCTTTACTGTTGATTTCGTAAGCGCGTTGCACCTGAATCATATTGACCAGTTCTTCCGCCACGTTGACGTTAGACGTTTCAACATACCCTTGATACAGCAATCCCGCGCCGTTCAGGCCCGGCGTGCTTTCGTTCGGTGCACCAGAGGATTGCGTTTCGGTGTAGAGGTTTTCGCCAATGCTCTACAGCCCGGTGTCATTCATAAAGGTGGTGAGATTGAGCTGCCCAACCTGAACCGGAGCTGCCTGGCCTTGTTGGGTTACGCTGACCACGCCATCACGACCGATGGTGATACTTAACGCATTCGCCGGAATGGTGATCGCTGGCTGCACCTGAAAACCACCAGCCGTCACCAGCTGCCCGTTCTGATCCACCTGGAAAGAGCCGTCACGGGTATAGGCTGATGAACCATCTGGCAACATCACCTGGAAAAAGCCCTGCCCTTTAATCGCGACATCTTTGCTGTTGTTGGTCTGCGACAGGTTTCCCTGGCTGTGTAAGCGTTCAGTGGCGACCGGGCGTACCCCCGTGCCGATTTGTAATCCGGAGGGTAAGGTGGTTTGTTCGGAAGACTGTGCCCCCGGCTGGCGAATGGTTTGATAAAGCAGATCTTCAAACACCGCGCGCTGACGCTTAAAACCGTTAGTACTGACGTTTGCCAGGTTGTTGGCAATGACGTCCATATTGGTTTGCTGGGCGTCAAGGCCCGTTTTGGCGATCCATAATGAACTGATCATAAAATGTCCTGTAGTGGATTAGTGACAAGCAGAGCAGAAGCACGCGACAGTGTGAATTTCCCCTCACCCTAACCCTCTCCCCAAAGGGGCGAGGGAATAGTCCGCGCGCTTTTATTGCAATGTCATCAATCGTTCAATTAACTCATCGACAGCAGTTGGTTGGCACGGCCTGCGTTATCATCGACGCTGCTGATCACCTTCATCTGCATTTCAAAACGCCGCGCGCTGGCAATCATGTCGCTCATTGCCGCAACGGCATTGACGTTACTGCCTTCCAGAACCCCCGACATCACACGCAAGGTTGGATCTGCCTGCAGTACCGGCCCTCGCGTGGCCTGGGTTTCTGCGCTTAAACGAAAAATGCCGTCGTCACCGCGCTGCACTTCGCTGCCCGTGGCTTTCACCAGTTTCAGACGCCCTACTGGCGCAACTGTATTTGCCGGATCGCCCGGATTGAGCGCCGAGATTGTGCCATCGGCAGCAATAGTGATTTCCGCTCCTTCCGGCACAGCAATTGGCCCCGCCTCGCCTATCACCTGATGCCCCTGAATTGTCAGTTGCCCGGTGGGATCAACCTGAATGCTGCCATTACGCGTATACCCTTCGCTGCCGTCAGCGGTCTGCACGGCCAGCCAGCCATCCTGCTGCAACGCAACGTCCAGCGGGCGCGAGGTGTAATCTATCTTGCCGGGCGTCATGTCTGCACCCGGTGTTGACGCCGTTACCAGCGTGCGCGTGGGCAGTGAAAGCCCTTCCACCGGCACTGCGCGCAAGGCGTTTAACTGCGCGCGAAAACCGGGCGTAGAGGCATTGGCCAGATTACTGGCGGTTACCGCCTGTTGATTCAGCGTCTGGCTGGCTGCTCCCATCGCAGTATAAATTGCGTGATCCATTGAGCTATCCCGTCAGCGATTAGCGTAAGTTAACCAGCGTGTTGAGGATCTGGTCCTGGGTTTTGATGGTCTGGGCGTTAGACTGATAGTTACGCTGGGCAACGATCATATTGACCAGTTCTTTACTGAGATCGACGTTGGACGCTTCCAGCGCACCGTTGGTCAGGGTGCCAAAGTTTCCCGTCCCGGCTGTCCCCAACAGCGCCACGCCAGAAGATTGCGTCGCAGACCAGACGTTGTCGCCTTCGGATGCCAGACCTTCGTTGTTGGCAAAGTTCGCCAGTACAATCTGCCCCAGCAGTTGAGTTTGTTCGTTGGAATAGTTGCCGACAACCGTACCGTCATCATTGATTTGATAACTCACCAGATCACCCGGTTTGTAGCCGTTCTGGGGGGTTGCCACAATATTGTTAGCGCCGGTATTTTGCTGCATGGAGTTGAGGAAGCTCAGACTAAACGTGGCGGGGTCTGCACCGTTAATTGCGCCGGTTGCGATATTATTCGCCATCGCACCATCCACTAATGTGCCATTAGCATTAAATTCCAGTGTTGTCGCTGTCTTCGCAATGCTGTTTGGATCACTGCTATCCTGGGTGTAGACCTGCCAGTTATTATCCCCGGTCTTCACAAAGTAGACGCTCATGTCATGAGCATTACCCTGACTGTCGAAAACAGTCACCGAACCTTTTTTGTTATAGCTATCCGCATTGCTGGCGCTGAATGGCGTAACAGTAGGAAGCGGATCACTGGAATTCAGGTTGATCTGCATCGACGCCGTGGTGGTAGTTTTCGCTGCCATCAGGGTATTCGGGATCGAAATATTGGTCGGATTCGCCCCTTGCTGAATAGTCGGCGGCGTACCGGTTGCCGGGTAACCCGTCAGCTGTAAACCTTGCATATTCACCAGGTTACGGTTTTCATCCAGCTTAAATTGTCCGTTACGGCTGTAGAACACCGAACCGTTGCTGTCTACCAGACGGAAAAAACCGTTCTGGCTGATAGCAACGTCCAGACCTCGCCCGGTGTTGGTGGTCGTGCCATCTGTAAAGTCCTGAGTGATACCGGCAACTTTTACCCCCAGTCCCACTTTCGAACCGGCAAACATATCGGCAAAAGAGGCCGTGCCTGATTTAAAGCCGTAGGTGGCGGAGTTGACGATATTGTTGCCAATAACATCGAGGTTAGTGGCGGCAGCGTTTAATCCGCTAACCGCTTGAGAAAAGGCCATGACTGACTCCTGAAATGTGAAGGCTTAAATTATCTGCCGTACTTCGTCGAGGGTGGTGGTGCCGTAAGTGCCGAGATCCAGCGTATTACCGCTGTTGCCGCGGATCACACCCTGCACCAGAGCAAACTGCAGCGGCTGGGCAACCAGTTGTGTACCACCGTTACTGGCGGTAATCGCTACATTGTAAGAACCGTTCGGCGCAGTGCTGCCATCAGTCAACGTACCGTCCCAGGTGAAACTGTGAACTCCGGCGGTCAGTTCACCAATATCAATGGTGCGCACAACCGCGCCATTTTTATCGGTGATGGTGGCCGTAACTTTGTCTGCCGCCTGTTGCAGCTCAACACCAAACGGCGTGGTCGTGGTCACAGCCCCTTCTTCACTGCCGGTTCCCGCAAGAACAGTTGTGCCGGGGATCATCACGCCGTGACCGATCAGGTTACTGGCCTGTAACGACTGGCTGTTATCAATCTGTCCGGAAATAGATCCGAGCGTGGTATTGAGTTTTTCAATCCCGCTGACCGTGCTGATTTGTGCCAATTGCGACGTCAGCTCGTTGTTTTCCATTGGATTGGTCGGGTCCTGGTTTTTCAGCTGCGCCACCAGCAAAGTCAGAAAACTGCTTTGTAAATCTGCGGCGTTGCTGCCCGTGAGCGAACTACTGCTGGTGGTACTGACGCCGGTATTTGTCGGATCGGTGGTGGTTACCGCAATGGACATAGCTTTCTCCTTTATTGACCGAGCGTAAGGGTTTTCAGCATCATGCTTTTCACCGTGTTGAGCACTTCAACATTGGCCTGATAGCTGCGTGACGCCGACATGGTGTTAACCATCTCTCCGACAACATCAACGTTCGGCATTTTTACGTAGCCCTTTGCATCCGCCAGCGGATTACCCGGTTCATAAACCAGTTTGTCCGGGGCCTGACTTTCTATAACATCGGCAACCTTTACGCCGCCTGTCGCAGCACCTGGTGCAGCGTTAACCTGGAATACCACCTGTTTTGCCCGATATGGCTGTCCATCGGGACCGGTCACGCTATCAGCATTCGCCAGATTACTGGCCGCCACGTTCAGGCGCTGGGACTGGGCAGTTAACGCCGACCCGGCGATATCAAAAATATTCAGCAGTGCCATCCGTTAATTTCCGCTCTGTAAAACGTTCATCATGCCTTTGATTTGCCCGCTCAACGCACTAAGGCTCATCTGGTATTGCAGGCTGTTATCGGCAAACTGGGTGCGTTCGCGATCCATATCGACGGTATTACCGTCAAGCGAAGGCTGGTCCGGAATGCGGTATTGCAGTTCTGCGGTAGGAGGCGTCAGCGCCTGCGCCGGAATGTGTTGCGTTGAGGTCATCGTCAGAGCAACCACACTGGTTGCATCCCGTCCACGTTGCATGACTTTTTTAAGTTCACTGGCAAAATCGATATCGCGCGCCTGATAACCAGGGGTATCGGCATTGGCGATGTTTGCTGCCAGCACTTCCTGACGCTGGGCGCGCAGATTGAGCGCCTCTTGTTGAAAACGTAAGGCGGCGTCGAGCTTATCGAGCATATCTCCTCCGCAGGTATCAAAATTCTGCCATCAGCTTAAATGCCTTTACGCGCGCGTTATCGGCGGAATAAACGCAAAATGGGTCGCTATTTATGCCGTTGATGACCATTGGGGACGGGTACAATTCACGTTGTAGAAATAGCTGGGGGGCGAAAATGCTGGCAATAAAACGTAGCGTGGCGATCATCGCGATACTGTTCAGTCCGTTAAGTGCGGCGAGCAATCTCACATCGCAATTGCACACCTTTTTTAGCGCCCAGCTCGTGGGGGTAAGTGATGAGGTTCGTGTTTCTATTCGTACAGCCCCCAATCTACTACCGCCGTGCGAGCAGCCATTGCTTTCGATGAGCAATAATTCCCGCCTGTGGGGCAATGTGAATGTGTTGGCACGCTGCGGTAACGACAAACGATATTTACAGGTTAATGTGCAGGCCACAGGAAATTATGTGGTTGCCGCGATGCCCATTGTGCGGGGAGGAAAGCTGGAAGCTGGCAATGTCAAACTAAAACGCGGACGACTGGATACCCTGCCACCGCGTACGGTGCTGGATATCAATCAACTTGTTGATGCCATTAGCCTACGCGATCTATCACCCGATCAACCAATCCAATTAACCCATTTTCGCCAGGCATGGCGGGTAAAAGCGGGACAACGCGTCAACGTGATCGCCAGCGGTGACGGGTTTAGCGCCAACGCAGAAGGTCAGGCGCTGAACAATGCAGCCGTCGCACAGAATGCGCGGGTGCGCATGGTATCGGGACTGGTGGTCAGCGGCGTTGTTGATGCAGATGGGAATATTCTTATAAACCTGTAAGCTGTTAAAGATTACCCGTCCCTTGCCGATAAATAAGCAACACATGATAAAAGCGCCCTCAATGAGGAATAAACCATGAGTATTGATCGCACTTCGCCTCTGAATCCCGTAAGCACCGTTCAACCGCGCGAAACCACTGACGCGCCGGTAACGAACACCCGGGCGGCAAAAACAACCGACTCCACCAGCACCAGCACCAGTGTGACGTTAAGCGACGCGCAAGCAAAACTGATGCAACCCGGCAGCAGTGATATCAATCTTGAACGTGTCGAAGCGTTAAAACTGGCGATTCGTAACGGTGAACTAAAAATGGACATCGGCAAAATTGCCGATGCGCTGATCAACGAAGCTCAGCAAGACTTGCAGAGTAACTGATCGTATGACACGTCTTGCAGAGATCCTTGACCAGATGTCCGCTGTGCTTAACGATCTCAAAACGGTAATGGATCAAGAGCAGCAACATCTCTCTATGGGGCAGATCAACGGCAGCCAGTTGCAATGGATTACAGAACAAAAAAGCTCACTGCTGGCGACGCTGGATTACCTCGAACAGTTACGCAAGAAAGAACCCAATACAGCAAATAGCGTTGATATTAGTCAACGCTGGCAGGAAATTACTGTGAAAACGCAGCAACTACGCCAAATGAATCAACATAACGGTTGGTTACTGGAAGGACAGATTGAGCGCAATCAACAGGCGCTGGAAATGTTGAAACCGCATCAGGAACCGACGCTATATGGGGCGAACGGTCAGACCTCAACAACCCATCGCGGCGGTAAAAAGATTTCGATCTGAAGATTATCTCGCCTGCACTGCAGGCCGGAATGCATTGTTACACCGTCCGGCGGGCAAATTCTTTAACTTTGAAGCCCAGTACCGCCAGTGCAGCGAAGTACGCGGCAATCCCCGCCAGCACGACCGCCATTAAACGCAGTAAGCGCCAGGGCATGGTACCCAATGACCACTCCGGCATGATATGTAACATACCTAAAAGCACGCCAGACATCACCAGTACCGCCACCACCAGACGCAACAGAAACGCCATCCAGCCGGGTTGCGGAGTAAAGATTTTCTGCTTACGCAACTGCCAGTAAAGCAGCGAAGCATTCAGACACGCCGCCAGACCAATAGAAAGTGACAGCCCGGCATGTTTCAACGGACCAATAAACGCCAGGTTCATCAATTGCGTTAAAATCAGCGTAACGATGGCAATTTTCACTGGCGTTTTAATGTCCTGGCGGGAATAAAAGCCAGGAGCCAACACTTTCACTACAATCAGGCCAATCAAACCCACCGAGTAGGCAATTAACGCCCGCTGGGTCATCAGCGCATCAAACGCGGTAAATTTACCGTACTGGAACAGCGAAACGGTTAACGGACCTGAAAGAATGCCCAACGCAACCGCACTCGGCAGCGCCAACAGGAAACAAAGACGCAACCCCCAGTCCATCAAACGGTTGTATTCATCATGATTGCCACTGGCAAAACTTTTCGACAGCGACGGCAGCAAAATGGTGCCAAGCGCCACGCCCAGCACACCGGACGGAAACTCCATTAAGCGGTCGGCGTAATACATCCAAGACACCGAACCGGAAGCAAGAAACGAGGCAAAAATGGTGTTGATGATTAAGGAGATCTGGCTCACAGAGACGCCAAGGATCGCCGGTCCCATCTGTTTCACCACGCGCATTGCTCCGGCATCGTGGAAGTTAATGCGCGGCAGGACCAGCATGCCGATCTTCTTCAGGTGCGGTAGCTGATACACCAGCTGCAGGATGCCGCCGACCGTAACAGCCCACGCCAGCGCCAGCACCGGTGGGTTAAAGTACGGTGCGGCAAACAGCGCGAAACCAATCATGCTGATGTTAAGCAGTGTTGGCGCAAACGCCGGAATCGAGAAGCGGTTCCACGTATTCAGAATCGCTCCCACCAGCGACGCCAGGGAGATCAGCAAGATATAGGGAAAGGTAATCTTTAGTAGCTGGCTGGTCAGGGCAAATTTGTCAGCTGTGTCAGCGAAGCCTGGCGCGGTCACCATGATCACCCACGGTGCGGCGAGCATGCCAGCGACCGTCACAACCGCCAGCGCAAGTGTCAGCAGGCCAGAAACATAAGAGACAAAGACCCGCGTGGCGTCTTCACCCTGCTTACTTTTATATTCCGCCAGAATCGGTACAAATGCCTGGGAAAATGCCCCTTCGGCAAAGATACGGCGTAACAAGTTAGGAAGTTTAAAAGCGACGAAAAAGGCGTCGGTTGCCATCCCTGCGCCAAAGATTCTGGCGACAATTGCGTCTCGTGCGAAGCCAAGCACACGCGAAAACATGGTCATCGAGCTGACGGCGGCCAGCGATTTTAATAAATTCATCGGTGTTCTAATCCAGACCAACGGGCAAAACGCCTGCAAGACAGGCGCTGAAAGAGGCGAATAGTCTACCTGGATTATGGTGAATTGCTACCGCCAGATGTTACAGGGTTTATTCACTCATCGCATCGCGCCAGATCTTGTCAACGATACGTTGCGCCAGCACGGCCTATTCGCCGGCGGTTTGCGGAACTGTCTGATTTTGCACTCATTCAATGAAGTGCCGCGCACAGCCGACAAATCCACGTTGTTCAAGAGTGCTCTGCCAACCAGGAATCGGTTTATGCACTACGCCCTGCCCGCGCTCCTCACGCCATTCGCGCATATCCGTAATGTCGATGAGCGCACCGTCAGTCACGGCCTGCACGGTTTCACGCTGACTTCCGGCACGGCGATGCATACAGGTGGTGATCTGCAAAGGACCGGCCGAAAAATGGTGCTCGGCAAACAGCATTTCGCCAGCGTCGTTAGTCAGTAGCGTACCGCCATCCAGAGAGGCTTTGCCGCCCGACAACCACAGCGCGGTATCCACCACATGCAGATAATCATCCAGCAACGTGAAATAAAGATCGTGTGGCCCGACACTATTGCTACGATGTTTATCCATTCTTAGCGAAGCTGCGGTAGCGAGTTGCGTTTTTAACTCACCGTAGAGTGGTGCGAAACGACGGTTAAAACCGACCATCAACGTCTGTTTTTTCCGCGCCGCCAGTTCCACCAGCCGTTCAGCATCGCGCAGATTTTCTGCCAGCGGTTTATCGACACAGACATGTACACCCGCATTGAGTAACGTACTGACCACGTCAAAGTGGCTGGCGGTGCTGGAATGCACAAAAACCGCATCGCAACTGGCGGCAAGGCTGGATAACGAATCGGCATAAGGAATGCGCCAGCTTTCACAAATTGGCAGGGCTTTCGCGCGCGTAGGCGACCAGGCTCCTTGTAACATCCAGTCAGACGCTGCCGCCAGCACCGGTAACCACGCTTTTTGCGCAATGCCGCCTAATCCCACAACGCCGATACGTAATTTTTTCACTTTAATCTCCCAGATGGGCCAGCAACGAATCAAGACGCGGTTTCAGTTCTGCCACTTCGATTTCCAGGGCTTCGACGCGGGCCTGTAAATCACCATCAACCGCGTTCGACATATCCGTTACCGCCGGCTGATCCTCTACCTCACCACTGAAAAGATGCATGTAGCGGCTTTCGCGTTTACCCGGTTCGCGGGCCAGACGCACCACAAAAGGACCATCTTCGCGATTTGCCAGTTGTTCCAGCGTCGACTCCACTTCCGCCATATCGCTGAATTCATACATTCGCGCGGCGCGGCTGCGCAGTTCACCCGGCGTCTGGGCACCACGCAATAACAACGTGGTGATTAACGCCACTTCCGCTGCGCTCAGTTTCAGATCGCCAAATTCTGAATTACAAAAACGTTGTTCATATTTGGTGACCCGATTACCAAAGCCACTCACCGTGCGCAGATAATGGCGTTTGACCAGATTATCCAGTTGCTCCTGCACTTCAGATTCACTCAGATTCATGACCGGTTCACGGTTCGTTTTCTGATTACAGGCCGTGACTACACCATTGACTGAGAGCGGGTATTGCTCCGGCGTGGTCACCTGCTTTTCCAGCAAGCAACCAATCACGCGAGCTTCAAGGGCAGTAAGTTGATATTTCATGAGATTCTCCTTAGCGGCCGGGCGTCCAGTCTGGGGTAGTTAATGCCGTCAGTACGTGATCGCGCCATTGTCCATCAATCAACAGATAGTCTTTCGCATAGCCTTCTTTTTCAAAACCCAGTCGCGCCAGTAAATCACCGCTGCGTTTATTGTGCGGCATATAATTAGCCATAATGCGATGAATATGTTGGGTGCGCTGCATATAACGAATGGCTGCGGTCAGGGCTTCAAACATGAGTCCTTTGCCCTGCCATTTTTGCCCAATCGAATAACCGAGATAGCAGGCATGAAAAGAGCCACGAACAACATTGGAAAAATTGGCAACGCCAATAATCTCTTTTTCGTCCGGGTCGAATAAGCCAAAGTAGAAAGCTGAACCTTGTTTATGAAATTCGTTAATCATCCCCAGCCTGGCCTGCCAGCCTGATGGATAACAGTGGCTTTCGTCGCGCACTGGCTCCCAGGGCTTGAGGAAATGGCGATTCTCTGCGTAATAATCCGCAAGACGCCAGGCATCACGATCATGCACCAGACGCACGACCAGTCGGTCTGTGGTTAAGCGCACTTTTGGCACGTTACTGCGATAGCCAAACATTCTATACCTACTCCTTCCCGTAACGTCTTTAATACGCTGTAAGTATTACTATACCTGCGCAACCAGACCCTGTGAAAAGTCCAAAATGCCATTTTCTGCATTATTCACATATTTGATAAAAACTCTCTATCAAAGCGACGTTTTGATAAAAAAATATTGTCCCCGAAGTGATGGGAAAAGTCTTAGCGGCAATGCAGAATAGAAAGTGCTCATCTTTTATTTCCCGGGAGGGGAAATGTCCCGCGTATCGCAGGCGAGGAACCTGGGTAAATATTTCCTGCTCATCGATAATATGCTGGTCGTGCTGGGGTTCTTTGTTGTCTTCCCGCTGATCTCTATCCGCTTCGTTGATCAAATGGGCTGGGCCGCCGTCATGGTCGGTATTGCTCTCGGTCTACGCCAGTTTATTCAGCAAGGTCTGGGTATTTTCGGCGGCGCAATTGCCGACCGCTTTGGTGCCAAACCGATGATTGTTACCGGTATGCTGATGCGCGCCGCCGGATTCGCAACAATGGGTATCGCCCACGAACCGTGGCTATTGTGGTTTTCATGCCTGCTCTCGGGACTCGGCGGCACGTTGTTTGATCCGCCGCGTTCGGCGCTGGTGGTGAAACTAATCCGTCCACAACAACGTGGTCGTTTTTTCTCGCTGTTGATGATGCAGGACAGTGCCGGTGCGGTCATTGGCGCATTGTTGGGGAGCTGGCTGTTGCAATACGACTTTCGCCTGGTCTGCGCCACAGGGGCCGTTTTGTTTGTGCTGTGTGCGGCGTTCAATGCGTGGTTGTTACCGGCATGGAAACTCTCCACCGTACGCACGCCCGTTCGCGAAGGCATGACCCGCGTGATGCGTGACAAGCGTTTTGTCACCTATGTCCTGACGCTGGCGGGTTACTACATGCTGGCTGTACAAGTGATGCTGATGCTGCCAATTATGGTCAACGACGTGGCTGGCGCGCCCTCTGCCGTTAAATGGATGTATGCCATTGAAGCGTGTCTGTCGTTAACGTTGCTCTACCCTATCGCCCGCTGGAGTGAAAAGCATTTTCGTCTGGAACACCGGTTGATGGCTGGGCTGTTGATAATGTCATTAAGCATGATGCCGGTGGGCATGGTCAGCGGCCTGCAACAACTTTTCACCCTGATTTGTCTGTTTTATATCGGGTCGATCATTGCCGAGCCTGCGCGTGAAACCTTAAGTGCTTCGCTGGCGGACGCAAGAGCTCGCGGCAGCTATATGGGGTTTAGCCGTCTG
This sequence comes from Shigella sp. FC1661, assembly GCF_001712525.1. Lineage (NCBI taxonomy): Bacteria > Pseudomonadati > Pseudomonadota > Gammaproteobacteria > Enterobacterales > Enterobacteriaceae > Shigella > Shigella sp. FC1661. The sequence continues at coordinate 7,401 of NZ_MDGW01000310.1, read as the reverse complement.
GGTCTGGCGATTGGCGGCGCTATTGGTTATATCGGTGGTGGCTGGCTGTTTGACCTGGGCAAATCGGCGCACCAGCCAGAGCTTCCGTGGATGATGCTGGGAATTATTGGCATCTTCACTTTCCTTGCGCTGGGTTGGCAGTTTAGTCAGAAACGCGCCGCGCGTCGTTTGCTGGAACGCGACGCCTGATTTGATACTCCCCCCTGACTCCTCCATACTGAAAGTGAACTGACAGCCAAATGGAGGAGTCACGTGAAGCTATACATTTACGATCACTGCCCTTACTGCCTCAAAGCCCGCATGATTTTCGGCCTGAAAAATATCCCCGTCGAATTACATGTTCTGCTCAACGACGACGCAGAAACACCCACCCGGATGGTCGGTCAAAAACAGGTTCCCATTCTGCAAAAAGATGACAGCCGCTATATGCCAGAAAGCATGGATATCGTTCACTATGTCGATAAACTCGACGGCAAACCGTTACTGACCGGCAAACGTTCCCCTGCCATTGAAGAGTGGCTGCGCAAGGTCAATGGCTACGCCAACAAACTGCTGTTGCCGCGTTTTGCCAAATCGGCATTTGATGAGTTTTCTACTCCCGCCGCGCGCAAATATTTCGTCGACAAGAAAGAGGCCAGCGCGGGTAATTTTGCCGACCTGCTGGCCCACTCTGACGGTCTGATTAAGAATATCAGCGATGATTTGCGTGCGCTGGACAAACTGATCGTCAAACCGAACGCCGTGAATGGCGAACTTTCGGAAGATGATATTCAGCTATTTCCGCTACTGCGTAATCTGACGTTGGTAGCCGGAATCAACTGGCCAAGCCGCGTTGCTGATTACCGCGATAATATGGCGAAACAGACACAAATCAATTTGTTATCATCAATGGCGATTTAATCCTGACCCGCCGCGGCAGCCTGTATTCGCGGGTTGCCGCCGTTTTCAGTTTTTTCTGCTGGCGAGTTTATCGCTGGTGACACATGCTGCGTTGTGTCAGGATATTGACGCAGATTTCATGTCGAGGACTACCATGAACAAGTTTTTATTTGCCGCTGCATTGATCGTCAGTGGCCTGCTCGTTGGCTGTAATCAACTCACCCAATACACCATCACCGAACAAGAAATTAACCAGTCGCTTGCGAAACATAATAATTTCTCAAAAGATATCGGTTTACCCGGCGTGGCTGACGCCCATATTGTTCTGACAAACTTGACCAGCCAAATTGGTCGCGAAGAGCCGAATAAGGTTACCCTAACCGGAGACGCCAATCTGGACATGAACTCCCTGTTCGGTAGTCAGAAAGCGACCATGAAACTGAAGCTGAAAGCGCTGCCCGTGTTTGATAAAGAAAAAGGTGCGATCTTCCTGAAAGAGATGGAAGTGGTCGATGCGACGGTACAACCGGAAAAAATGCAAACGGTGATGCAAACGTTGCTTCCCTATTTGAACCAGGCATTACGCAATTACTTTAACCAGCAACCTGCTTACGTCCTGCGCGAAGATGGCAGTCAGGGCGAAGCAATGGCGAAAAAACTGGCGAAAGGCATTGAAGTGAAGCCAGGCGAAATTGTCATTCCGTTTACGGATTAATGACGAGGGCGCATTCGCGCCCTTTATTTTTCGTGCAAAGGAAAACGTTTCCGCTTATCCTTTGTGTCCGGCAAAAACATCCCTTCAGCCGGAGCATAGAGATTAATGACTGCACCATCCCAGGTATTAAAGATCCGCCGCCCAGACGACTGGCACCTTCACCTCCGCGATGGCGACATGTTAAAAACTGTCGTGCCGTATACCAGCGAAATTTATGGACGGGCTATTGTAATGCCCAATCTGGCTCCGCCCGTGACCACTGTTGAGGCTGCCGTGGCGTATCGCCAGCGTATTCTTGATGCCGTACCTGCCGGGCACAATTTCACCCCATTGATGACCTGTTATTTAACAGATTCGCTGGATCCTAATGAGCTGGAGCGCGGATTTAACGAAGGCGTGTTCACCGCTGCAAAACTTTATCCAGCAAACGCAACCACTAACTCCAGCCACGGCGTGACGTCAATTGACGCAATCATGCCGGTACTTGAGCGCATGGAAAAAATCGGTATGCCGCTACTGGTGCATGGTGAAGTGACACATGCAGATATCGACATTTTTGATCGTGAAGCGCACTTTATAGAAAGCGTGATGGAACCTCTGCGCCAGCGCCTGACTGCGCTGAAAGTCGTTTTTGAGCACATCACCACCAAAGATGCTGCCGACTATGTCCATGACGGAAATGAACGGCTGGCTGCCACCATCACTCCGCAGCATCTGATGTTTAACCGCAACCATATGCTGGTTGGTGGCGTGCGTCCGCACCTGTATTGTTTACCCATCCTCAAACGCAATATTCACCAACAGGCATTGCGTGAACTGGTCGCCAGCGGTTTTAATCGAGTATTCCTCGGTACGGATTCTGCGCCACATGCACGTCATCGCAAAGAGAGCAGTTGTGGCTGCGCGGGCTGCTTCAACGCCCCAACCGCGCTGGGCAGTTACGCTACCGTCTTTGAAGAGATGAATGCTCTGCAGCACTTTGAAGCATTCTGTTCTGTAAACGGCCCGCAGTTCTATGGCTTGCCGGTCAACGATACATTCATCGAACTGGTACGTGAAGAGCAACAGGTTGCTGAAAGCATCGCACTGACTGATGACACCCTGGTGCCATTCCTCGCCGGGGAAACGGTACGCTGGTCCGTTAAACAATAAAAATCGTAGCTTCCTGTTGTCATTAGGTTATTTTAACTGTATAAATAACCAGTATATTCAACAGGGGGCTATTATGCGAATTGAAGTCACCATAGCGAAAACTTCTCCATTGCCAGCTGGGGCTATTGACGCCCTGGCTGGCGAACTTTCCCGCCGTATTCAGTATGCGTTTCCTGATAATGAAGGCCACGTATCGGTACGTTATGCCGCAGCGAATAATTTATCGGTTATTGGCGTAACAAAAGAAGATAAACAGCGCATTAGCGAAATTCTCCAGGAAACGTGGGAAAGCGCCGATGACTGGTTTGTCAGCGAATAATATGCAGTGATTTTTGTTTTTGCCGGGTCGCCCCGGCTTTTTTATTTTACTTACAAATTTTGAGTACAAAATTTCTACACTTCCTCAAAATAATTGCACAATATGCTAAAAAAATATGAATGACATGCTGTTTTATTGTTCATATAAATCTTAAAAGCAGAAATTTATCTGTTCCCCCCTTTAAAAATTCGGTGAATACCCTTACTTATTGGTATACTGAAGTTGCTTCAGATAAAAACGCATTGAACCTCGAATAACGTTGTCTAGTAACACGAATTAGGGGGCCATGATGGAAAAAAATAATGAAGTCATTCAGACTCATCCGCTCGTAGGGTGGGACATCAGCACCGTTGATAGCTATGATGCGCTGATGTTGCGTTTGCACTACCAGACCCCAAATAAGTCCGAGCAGGAAGGGACTGAAGTTGGTCAGACGCTCTGGTTAACCACTGATGTTGCCAGACAATTTATTTCGATATTAGAAGCAGGAATCGCCAAAATTGAATCCGGTGATTTCCCGGTAAACGAGTATCGGCGTCATTAACATGACATGACCATCCACCCAAAAGGCACCTCACCGGTGCCTTTACCATTTCTGGGTTGTATATCTGCATTCAGTTAATTACTCTGCTTAAACCATGAGAGCAGAGAGAAAAAAATGAAATACGATCTCATCATTATTGGCAGCGGTTCCGTAGGCGCTGCCGCCGGGTATTATGCAACCCGCGCCGGTTTAAACGTGCTAATGACCGACGCCCATATGCCACCGCATCAACACGGCAGCCACCACGGCGATACGCGATTAATTCGCCATGCTTATGGTGAAGGCGAAAAGTATGTCCCGTTGGTCCTCCGCGCGCAAACGCTGTGGGATGAACTTTCCCGCCACAACGAAGATGATCCCATTTTTGTACGCTCTGGTGTCATTAACCTCGGCCCGGCTGACTCCGCATTTCTCGCCAACGTCGCCCACAGCGCCGAACAGTGGCAACTCAACGTTGAAAAGCTCGATGCGCAAGGGATTATGGCCCGCTGGCCAGAAATACGCGTCCCGGACAACTACATCGGCTTATTTGAGACTGATTCCGGTTTTTTGCGCAGCGAACTGGCGATTAAAACCTGGATCCAACTGGCGAAGGAAGCGGGCTGTGCGCAACTGTTCAACTGCCCGGTCACCGCAATTCGTCATGACGATGATGGCGTAACTATTGAAACCGTTGACGGTGAGTATCAGGCGAAAAAAGCGATTGTCTGCGCGGGAACATGGGTAAAAGACCTGCTCCCGGAGCTGCCTGTCCAGCCTGTACGTAAAGTATTTGCCTGGTATCAGGCCGATGGCCGCTATAGCGTGAAGAATAAATTCCCGGCGTTTACCGGTGAACTGCCCAATGGCGATCAATATTATGGTTTTCCGGCAGAAAACGACGCGTTGAAGATTGGCAAACATAACGGAGGCCAGGTTATCCATTCAGCGGATGAACGTGTTCCGTTTGCGGAAGTGGTCAGCGATGGTTCGGAAGCCTTCCCGTTCTTGCGCAATGTATTGCCGGGTATCGGTTGCTGCCTGTACGGCGCTGCCTGCACCTATGATAATTCGCCTGACGAAGATTTTATTATCGATACCCTACCCGGCCACGATAATACACTGCTCATTACCGGCCTGAGTGGGCACGGTTTTAAATTTGCGTCAGTTTTAGGGGAAATAGCTGCCGATTTTGCGCAAGACAAAAAAAGCGATTTTGATTTGACGCCATTCAGGCTTTCCCGCTTCCAATAATCATCATTACGCCTCCAGAATGAGGCCGTTTTTACAGGAGTATTTAATGCGTCGGCTGTTGCACTATCTCATCAATAATATTCGCGAGCATCTGATGCTTTATCTTTTTCTCTGGGGATTGTTGGCAATTATGGATCTGATCTATGTGTTTTATTTTTAGTTTTCCGCACTGACATAAACTGACAAATATTTAATCTCCCTTTCTTTTAGCGTGAAAATTGAATGAGATTATTCCTGCTTCTACAGCACTTACCAGACATCTCTGATGCTGAACCCACTAAACTTATGAAGATTCTTTCATTATTAATTCAAAATTATTGAAATAAAAATAAATATCATTCAATTTGTTATTTTTGTGTTGCAATTCATTCTCCGACACGCCATTTTCTTTCTCTCGCAAATTCGTATTGGATGCACTTATGTCATTCACAAATACCCCTGAACGCTATGGTGTTATATCTGCGGCCTTCCATTGGCTAAGCGCAATTATTGTCTACGGCATGTTTGCTTTAGGTCTGTGGATGGTCACGCTCAGTTATTACGATGGCTGGTATCACAAAGCACCCGAACTGCATAAAAGCATCGGTATTTTGTTAATGATGGGGCTGGTTATTCGCGTTCTGTGGCGTGTCATATCTCCACCGCCGGGTCCGCTGCCGAGTTATTCGCCCATGACTCGTCTTGCCGCAAAGGCTGGACATCTCGCATTGTACCTATTGCTGTTCGCCATCGGCATCAGCGGCTATCTGATCTCAACTGCCGATGGTAAACCGATCAGCGTTTTTGGCTGGTTTGACGTCCCCGCGACCCTTGCCGACGCTGGCGCACAGGCAGACTTTGCCGGTGCCCTGCATTTTTGGCTCGCGTGGAGCGTCGTAGTACTGTCCGTTATGCACGGATTTATGGCCCTGAAGCATCATTTCATCGATAAAGACGACACTCTGAAGCGCATGCTGGGAAAGTCGTCATCTGACTATGGAGTATAAAAAATGAAAAAAAGCCTGCTTGGTTTAACCTTCGCGTCCCTGATGTTCTCTGCCGGTTCAGCGGTTGCCGCCGATTACAAAATTGACAAAGAAGGTCAGCACGCCTTTGTTAATTTCCGCATCCAGCACCTTGGCTATAGCTGGTTATACGGCACCTTTAAAGATTTCGACGGTACTTTTACCTTTGACGAAAAAAATCCGGCTGCCGATAAAGTGAATGTGACAATTAACACCACCAGCGTCGATACTAATCACGCCGAACGCGATAAACATCTTCGCAGTGCAGATTTCCTCAATACCGCAAAATATCCACAGGCAACATTCACCTCCACCAGCGTGAAGAAAGACGGTGACGAACTGGATATTACCGGCGATCTGACGCTGAATGGCGTAACCAAACCCGTCACGCTGGAAGCGAAATTAATTGGTCAGGGCGACGACCCATGGGGTGGTAAACGTGCAGGCTTCGAGGCCGAAGGCAAAATTAAGCTCAAGGACTTCAATATCAAGACAGATTTAGGTCCAGCTTCTCAGGAAGTGGATCTGATTATTTCAGTGGAAGGCGTACAGCAGAAGTAAGCGTGAAATGTTGCCGGATGGCACGCATCCGGCAATGATATTTATTCTGTTGGATCAGGAATGCCCAGTGTTGTATTCAGACGTCCACGAGACTTATTAAAGATCTTATTGCCATTTTCACGTCCTGCCCGACGGCGTCGCTGTTCTTCTGGCGGTAACGCGCTTTCTTCGCAGCAAATCTCACTACAACAACCTTTGTATTTTTCCGCGCATACTGGACACTGAATAAACAGCAGGTGGCAGCCATCATTTTTACAGTTGGTATGGCTGTCGCACGGCGCGCCGCACTGGTGGCAATGCGCGATAATCTCATCCGATATACGTTCGCCCATCCGCTCGTCAAAAACAAAATTTTTGCCAATAAAACGCACCGGCAAGCCCTGCTCGCGCGCCTTACGGGCGTATTCAATAATTCCGCCCTCGATATGCCAGACTTTGTTGAATCCGTTATGTTTCATCCAAGCACTGGCCTTTTCACAACGAATGCCGCCGGTGCAGTACATGACGATTTTTTTATCTTTATGTGCCTGCATCATCTCGACTGCTTTTGGCAGCTGCTCACGGAAGGTATCTGCCGGAATTTCGAGCGCGTTTTCAAAGTGCCCCACTTCATACTCATAGTGGTTACGCATGAAGTGGCACACTGAATTTGGCCACCTGAACAGAGGTGATATGCTCACCTCAGAACAACACTGGTGCTCCAATGAAAAAAAGAAATTTTAGCGCAGAGTTTAAACGCGAATCCGCTCAACTGGTTGTTGACCAGAAATACACGGTGGCAGATGCCGCCAAAGCTATGGATGTTGGCCTTTCCACAATGACAAGATGGGTCAAACAACTGCGTGATGAGCGTCAGGGCAAAACACCAAAAGCCTCTCCGATAACACCAGAACAAATCGAAATACGTAAGCTGAGGAAAAAGCTACAACGCATTGAAATGGAGAATGAAATATTAAAAAAGGCTACCGCGCTCTTGATGTCAGACTCCCTGAAC
>NZ_MDGW01000298.1:0-1705 GCF_001712525.1 Shigella sp. FC1661 | reverse complement strand
AGTTCATTTTCCATCGTTTTCTTGCCGAGCAGGCGCTGGAGTTCTTTAATCTGCTTCATGGCGGCAGCAAGTTCAGAGGCAGGAACAACCTGTTCTCCGGCGGCCACAGCAGTAAGACTTCCTTCCTGGTATTGCTTACGCCAGAGAAATAACTGGCTGGCTGCTACACCATGTTGCCGGGCAACGAGGGAGACCGTCATCCCCGGTTCAAAGCTCTGCTGAACAATTGCGATCTTTTCCTGTGTGGTACGCCGTCTGCGTTTCTCCGGCCCTAAGACATCAATCATCTGTACTCCAATGACTAGTCTAAAAACTAGTATTAAGACTATCACTTATTTAAGTGATACTGGTTGTCTGGAGATTCAGGGGGCCAGTCTAATGCCTGTCTCCAGAACACCTTTGGTGGTTTGAGCAAACATCAGGTTTTTAGCCAGAGAACCGTTAGTTAACGCATCGGAAGCAAAGATTTTGGTTGCGGTAAAAGTGGTTGCCGCATCAGCTTTAATTTCTTCACCGCCCCAGGTTACTGTCAGCGGAACAATCTTGCTAGCATCCAGGCTTTGAACCAGTTGCGCCGGGGAAACTAACTGCATTTTTACATCTTTGGTAACGTCGTTAGACCAGATTTTGGTCATCAACTGGTAAGATTGCAGACCCTGCCCCGGCAGATATTGCATTTCTACTGCTTTCGGCAACGCGGTGTTATCGGTCTGTGTCATATCCAGAGCGGCATCAACGTTGGCCGTTACAGTAATATCCTTTTGTACTGCCAATGCGGAGCCTGCAACAGAAAACATCGCTGCGACCAGAAGAGATTTTGCAAATACCTTTTTCATTACTATTCCTTCGTTTATTACAATGATAATTAATGGATCGCCAGTTCAAACTCGCCATTATCTTTGGTGATCCAGTTATTATATTTGACAACGATTTTGTCGTAGCCAGATATGCTTTCAAGATTTCTTTCCTGACCAGGGAAGATGTTTTTATTTACGGTCTGTATCTTACAATTTTCTTTGCTATTATTTTTACAATAAGCGATCGTTAAAATCTTTAAGCGTTGATTCCCTGCATTAACTAATTTTTGGGCAGCATTTACTTCTAACTTAGCAATAGGTTGCTGAGGTGGAACACTAACAACAATCCCCCAAATTAAGCTAACTGTTAACTGCATAGAGAAATCTTTTTTATCTGTGGCAACGTCATCAATACTGGGAACCGCTTCAAATTTAACGCGTTAATTTTTTTCTTTTTGCTCTGGTTCCATTGCAACAAAGCGCACAGTTTTGCTACTACCGGCTGGTAAAGCGAATTTAGGTGGCATAACAACCAGATGATTTGCATCACCGGATTTAGGTAATGACTCCAACTTACTGATAGTGTTTTATGTTCAGATAATGCCCGATGACCTTGTCATGCAGCTCCACCGATTTTGAGAACGACAGTGACTTCCGTCCCAGCCTTGCCAGATGTTGTCTCAGATTCAGATTATGTCGCTCAATGCGCTGAGTGTAACGCTTGCTGATAACGTGCAGCTTTCCCTTCAGGCGTGATTCATACAGCGGCCAGCCATCCGTCATCCATACCACGACCTCAAAGGCCGACAGCAGGCTCAGAAGACGCTCCAGTGTGGCCAGAGTGCGTTCACCGAAGACGTGCGCCACAACCGTCCTCCGTATCCTGTCATACGCGTAAAACAGCCAGC
>NZ_MDGW01000297.1:0-1707 GCF_001712525.1 Shigella sp. FC1661 | reverse complement strand
CACCCCGTCAGTAGCTGAACAGGAGGGACAGCTGATAGAAACAGAAGCCACTGGAGCACCTCAAAAACACCATCATACACTAAATCAGTAAGTTGGCAGCATCACCTCAACCAGTTACCATTTTTTTCGAGTTTTTTAGAGAAATTTTCGGGAAAATTTCAGGTCAATCCATGCAGACGCAAGCAATTCCTGTATTGAATAATTCCGTAGCAATTATGTAAAATCATCTCCGGCTGATTTTCATTCAAACTCGCGCTATCGAACATCCATCAGCCAGCCGTGGCACGTTCTTGCATACGACGTGCTACGGTTTCCTTTACGATTTGGGGTTGCGACTTTACCTCTATTGATAATGCATTCCGGCAGAACGTTCAAATATGAAGTACGATGTTTAACTAACCGAAAAACAAGAACAATACGGTGCAAGCAAGCTATTCACAGTTAACTGAAACAGTATCGTTTTTTTACAGCCAATTTTGTTTGTCCTTTTATAATAAAAAAGTGCTGAAGTTCATTTCATGGAATGAACTTCATAAAAACTCCTACTTATTTCTTTTAACAAAGCCATTTGTCCATCGGCTTTAACTGAATGTCCATCATGTTACCGATAAATAATAACTTTTCATTGTCCCAAAATTCTTTTTATAACACTATTTCCGGTACATATGCTGATTACTTTTCAGCATGGGATAAATGGGAAAAACAAGCGCTCCCCGGTGAAAATCGGAATGAAGCGGTCTCCCTACTTAAAGAATGTCTCATCAATCAGTTCAGTGAGCTTCAACTGAATCGTTTAAATCTGTCCTCGCTACCTGACAACTTACCACCTCAAATCACTGTTCTGGAAATTACTCAGAATGCCCTAATATCATTACCAGAATTGCCAGCATCGCTGGAATACCTTGACGCCTGTGACAATCACCTGTCAACACTTCCTGAATTACCCGCATCTCTGAAACATCTTGATGTAGATAACAACCAACTAACCATGCTTCCTGAATTGCCTGCATTGCTGGAATATATTAATGCAGATAACAATCAGCTAACCATGCTTCCTGAATTACCTACATCGCTGGAAGTGCTCTCAGTAAGAAATAACCAGCTGACATTTCTTCCTGAGTTACCTGAATCACTGGAAGCGCTCGATGTAAGTACTAATCTTCTGGAAAGCCTACCAGCCGTACCTGTAAGAAATCATCACTCAGAGGAAACCGAGATATTTTTCCGGTGCCGCGAGAATCGCATCACACACATTCCGGAAAATATACTTAGCCTTGATCCGACCTGCACTATCATCCTCGAAGACAATCCTCTGTCCTCACGGATCAGGGAGTCTCTGTCGCAACAAACCGCCCAACCGGACTACCACGGCCCACGGATTTACTTCTCCATGAGTGACGGACAACAGAATACACTCCATCGCCCCCTGGCTGATGCCGTGACAGCATGGTTCCCGGAAAACAAACAATCTGATGTATCACAGATATGGCATGCTTTTGAACATGAAGAGCACGCCAACACCTTTTCCGCGTTCCTTGACCGCCTTTCCGATACCGTCTCTGCACGCAATACCTCCGGATTCCGTGAACAGGTCGCTGCATGGCTGGAAAAACTCAGTGCCTCTGCGGAGCTTCGACAGCAGTCTTTCGCTGTTGCTGCTGATGCCACTGAGAGCTGTGAGGACCGTGTCGCGCTCACATGGAACAA
>NZ_MDGW01000296.1:0-1726 GCF_001712525.1 Shigella sp. FC1661 | reverse complement strand
AAATCGTGTTGAGGCTAACGCCCATAATGCGTGCAGTTGCCCGGCATCCAACGCCATTCATGGCCATATCAATAATTTTCTGGTGCGTACCGGGTTGAGAAGCGGTGTAAGTGAACTGCAGTTGCCATGTTTTACGGCAGTGAGAGCAGAGATAGCGCTGATGTCCGGCAGTGCTTTTGCCGTTACGCACCACCCCGTCAGTAGCTGAACAGGAGGGACAGCTGATAGAAACAGAAGCCACTGGAGCACCTCAAAAACACCATCATACACTAAATCAGTAAGTTGGCAGCATCACCGACGAGATTAACTTTACTGACTTTAGCGTCAATTAATCAGAGCAACGGTAAAACAATGAAAGTGTAAAAAACACTTTTGCGCCAATTATGGAGAAAAAAAGAAAATTTGATGGAGAGTGATGAGAGAATATTACAACACAATGATTTTGCAGAGATTATGAAGAACTATACCGGATGACTGGTGATAAATAAAGCAAATAACCAGGATTAATCTGTATTAATTTATAAGAAAGCAACTTAATACCCGCAGAATGATTTCTGCGGGTAAGTATTAGCTTATTTTTTCGAGCATTAATCCCGCGCGTAATCCCAACGCTACCAACGGATTAGGGAATAACACATACTCTACATCATGGGTTACGGTAAAACGTTCCTCTCCGTCCTGCGCCAGCAATGTTCCTTTCTCAAACGGCATAAAATTCAGCGTGTCACTTGCCATATGCATTTCGAAGGACGGCGAGTGGCGAGTAATTTGCGAAACCACCCGATAACGGAGCGGCGGTGTTCTCACGATACCGACACTCTCACCAGATAGCAGCGCAGCAATTGCGCTGGCAGTTACTGCAAACTGGCGAAGATCGTTTTGCCCAAAGGGCAACGCTTTGCCAAGTTCCAGCGTACAGGCCAGCGCGCCAAAATGTCTGGCGCTGAAATGGGTAAACGTACCACCAGGTTCCTGATGGAACACCAGCGCCTCCAGCCCCGCCGCACCCAGCCACGTCAGAAATTTCTCGTCCCAGGGAATGTCGCGTTGCGGTAATACACCGAACTGCGGATGCAAGGAGCCACGAATTGCGGTATGTAGATCAAGGTGCCAGCGCACAGATTCTTTGCCCTGGTCATAAAAATCTTCCAGGCACTGTTCCAGTTCGCGCGCCCGACAGGTTTCTCCGCTTTCAGCAAATAGCTGCCAACGACCGCCAAACATTCGATTCATATCGCTATGGCAATAACGTTTCCCTTGCTTCAGCGCAGGAGGATTCCCGAGGATCACCAGCAACCGCCAACGTAACGGGATCTCGCCGTGAGATATCGCGCCAAGCAACGCGTCCAGCATTTCCACAGGTGCCGTCTCATTACCGTGGATCCCCGCAGAAATCACCAGCGCGCCTTGCGGTGGCGTTAATGGCGTCAGTTCCAGCACACCATCGCCCAGCCAGCGCCAGCGAACGCCGTTGATTTCTCGCTCGGTGATAACCGGTTTTTTACCCGTTAAGGTCAGAGCAAGAAAATTATCCATTGCCCCGTTACTTTATTCGTACCCCTTATAATGGGGTGTTAGCCAGCCAGACCCGGCATGATTACTGCCCCCAGTCGTCCATGATCCGGGAGGTGATGTCACCGGGTCTGGTGGGGCGCTGGTAACCGCTAATAGGGGTCAGGTCAGGCACTTTTGCCGGGACCGTCTGTAACGTGGATGCCGGTACCTG
>NZ_MDGW01000295.1:0-1765 GCF_001712525.1 Shigella sp. FC1661 | reverse complement strand
ACGACATTCGTGCTGGATGCTCTGGAGCAGGCGTTATGGGCCCGTCGACCGTCCGGCACGGTCCATCACAGTGATAAAGGTTCTCAGTATGTATCGCTGGCCTACACACAGCGGCTTAAGGAAGCCGGATTACTGGCATCAACAGGAAGTACAGGCGACTCGTATGACAACGCGATGGCGGAGAGCATCAATGGTCTTTACAAAGCGGAGGTAATACACCGTAAGAGCTGGAAAAACCGTGCAGAAGTGGAACTGGCCACACTCACGTGGGTGGACTGGTATAATAATCGACGATTGCTGGAAAGGCTGGGCCACATCCCTCCGGCAGAAGCAGAAAAAGCTTATTATGCTTCTATCGGAAACGATGATCTGGCAGCCTGAGTTCACAGATAAAACATTCTCCAGGAAACTTGGGGCGGTTCACGCCTCATTTCACACTCCTGTTGACCACCTGGTCTTAACTGGAATTTAAATGCCTGTAATCGTTTCACAGGTCAAATGATACTTTGGTTTGTGAAAAAAGAAACCGATATCCGGCGTGGAAGGCATTGTGTTTTCCTGATGCATGTTCACCTGGTCTTTGTCACCAGATACCGACGCCAGATTTTTTGACGCGACAGAAAAACTACGCACTTACTTTTCAAATGTATGTGCTTATTTTGAAGCTGAACTGGTTGAAATGGATGGCGAACCAGATCACGTCCATTTGTTAATTAACTAACCTCCCAAACTGGCGATATCCAGTCTGGTAAACAGCCTCAAAGGCGTATCGGGTAGGTTACTGCGACGAGATCGACCAGATATTGCAGTCAGGTATTACTACAAAGGCGTTTTGTGGAGTCCTGGCTATTTTGCCAGTAGCTGCGGAGGTGCGCCAATATCCGTCATCCGCCAATACATTGAACAACAGCAAACACCTGGTCAGGTGGAAAACCGCGCCTTATATCCCCGCCCTGAAGGATGGGGTTTTACGGCGCACCGGATAAAAAGCGCCATCTAACGATGGCGCGTCTGGAACTACTTTTTGTTAACGTCAAACATGGTGGCATCGGTCGCCATGTCATCAATAACTTGTTTAATATTTTCGAAAGCCATTGGCGTACTTTCGTTATTCAGGTCTTTACCTTCGCCCTGACGAACGACTTTGATAACCGGTTTATTAGTCGCTGCATCAATCAGCTCACCTTCAAAATAGAGGCGAGTATCCATGGTACGGTGACCTGTAGCCATTTGCGTCCCCGCAACCACTAATGCAACAGGAACCACTTCATAGAATTGCAGCCCTTCTTTGCTGGTATCTACACCGGTAATGGCCCCACGGAAAATCAGACTACGCGGCCCAGCGGTGGTAACCAGTGGTTTACGCTGCGCTATCGCTTCTTTCATTTCGGTGTTGGTATAGTTCAAAATTTTATCCAGAACTTTCTGCCCTACCTGGGTAGAAGGTTTTGGCACCGGATAATAAGTGATTGGGTTCCAGACGATGCTGTCATATTTGCTTTGATCAAAACTCGGGTCTACCCAACGTAAAACAGGTTTACCTGTTGCTGAGGTTGTTTCTTTTAAATCAGAGTAATTGTTTAAAAAACGGTAATGACTCCAACTTACTGATAGTGTTTTATGTTCAGATAATGCCCGATGACCTTGTCATGCAGCTCCACCGATTTTGAGAACGACAGTGACTTCCGTCCCAGCCTTGCCAGATGTTGTCTCAGATTCAGATTATGTCGCTCAATGCGCTGAGTGTAACGCTTGCTGATAACGT
>NZ_MDGW01000294.1:0-1771 GCF_001712525.1 Shigella sp. FC1661 | reverse complement strand
GCTGGCTGTTTTACGCGTATGACAGGATACGGAGGACGGTTGTGGCGCACGTCTTCGGTGAACGCACTCTGGCCACACTGGAGCGTCTTCTGAGCCTGCTGTCGGCCTTTGAGGTCGTGGTATGGATGACGGATGGCTGGCCGCTGTATGAATCACGCCTGAAGGGAAAGCTGCACGTTATCAGCAAGCGTTACACTCAGCGCATTGAGCGACATAATCTGAATCTGAGACAACATCTGGCAAGGCTGGGACGGAAGTCACTGTCGTTCTCAAAATCGGTGGAGCTGCATGACAAGGTCATCGGGCATTATCTGAACATAAAACACTATCAGTAAGTTGGAGTCATTACCGTAAATCCTGGAGGTAACTGTAGTCCCCAGAACCTGAGTGACTTACAAAATGAAAAAAACAGATTATGTAACCAGTCTAGAGCTTGCGCTCCTCAGATGCTGAGAAAAGAAATATTGAGACGGTACGAGATAAATTTGGCGTGCGCTTCGGTCAGAAAGCAGATTAATAATCAGTGCTTTGGTGGTGGAGATAAGGCCCATATGGAAGAAGAGAATAAAGCATATAAAACAGCAGCTGATTGCAGTGGCTTAATAAAATGAAAAAAATAATTTTCTCTAACGAGAGTGCAGTCTATGATGAACTTATGATTCATTTCCCATGCCAGCCATTACCTCATATTTCAAATGATATTATAGGACTGGAGGAACTGGATATTGTATATAATTTTTTCCAAAAGAAACAATGGAATGAAATAGCCAATAATTTAAAAATAAAGGATAACTCTTATGCTTTAGAGTTAGGAATTACATTCCTCCCTGAGAAAGTATTCTGCTATTACATCCCTCTGTATATTTATGTCTCGTTGTTTAATAAGAATGATTTTTGGGTTTTTGAATCCGATTTTATTCAACAATATTTATGTCCTGAGTATCGGGATTACGATGATTTTTTGAATTTTGTTTTTAATTTTTCAGATATACAACTATCTATTATTGCACAGTTTATGTCTTATGAATCAGACGCTGGATTCTTTTATGCAAGTAAAGCTTGTATGGATTTTTGGGAAGATTATTCACCTCTATTACATAAGAAAATTTAATCGTAAAAGGTATAAATGGTTTAATAAAAAACTTGTCTACTCGTTGGAGTAGATGAAAAATAAGATGACGTTGGCATATAGATCACTGCGAATAATCCACCTCTACCACTGCGACTATCGCGGCCTGCCGCTGACGCTTATCAGCCCTGACGGGGCAACAGAATGGTGCGCAGAATATGATGAATGGGGCAACCTGCTGAATGAAGAGAACCCGCAGCACCTGCAGCAGCTTATCCGTCTGCCGGGGCAGCAGTATGATGAGGAGTACGGCCTGTATTACAACCGCCACCGCTATTATGACCCGCTGCAGGGGCGGTATATCACTCAGGATCCGATTGGGCTGGAAGGCGGGTGGAATCAGTATGTATATGCTTCCATACATCCAACATATTCTATTGATCCGCTGGGTAATGCTGCCAACTTACTGATTTAGTGTATGATGGTGATTTTAAGGTGCTTGCGTGGCTTCCATTTCCATCAGATGTCCTTCCTGCTCCGCTACTGAAGGCGTGGTGCGTAACGGCAAAAGCACTGCCGGACATCAGCGCTATCTCTGCTCTCATTGCCGTAAAACATGGCAACTACAGTTCACTTACACCGCCTCTCAGCCCGGTACGCACCAGAAATCATTGATATGGCCATGAATGGCGTCGGATGTCG
>NZ_MDGW01000293.1:0-1778 GCF_001712525.1 Shigella sp. FC1661 | reverse complement strand
TTGAGAAGCGGTGTAAGTGAACTGCAGTTGCCATGTTTTACGGCAGTGAGAGCAGAGATAGCGCTGATGTCCGGCAGTGCTTTTGCCGTTACGCACCACCCCGTCAGTAGCTGAACAGGAGGGACAGCTGATAGAAACAGAAGCCACTGGAGCACCTCAAAAACACCATCATACACTAAATCAGTAAGTTGGCAGCATCACCTGATGCTCATTTTCCATAGCCATTCCCTTTTGTTCATTACATCCATGTCAGTCTGAGACAGGCCTGAATCCTGTCAGCAAAGTATAAAACCTTACTTGCCTATGAATATCTACTGACTTTTCAGGAAAAAAGTCATGATTTGATAAAAATCATCAAACTCAAAAAAAAACCGCTAGTATATTCTGAATATTCCGAATAGTTACGTAGATGAAAATACTTGTCACCGCCGCTACTTAATTCCGGTGGGAAATTATTTATTTCCGCATAATCGGCCATGTATTATTTGAAACAATTAGTTTGTAAATAATATAAATTGATAACATATCAAATACATCAAAAATACCATTCATAGGCATTATTAATATAGACATCAATATAGCAACATCAAATTCCAATTAGTAATAAGAAATGCTTTTTAATTGCATGAAAATAATTTCAAATGAGCGTTTTTTGATACTTTAGAGTGTTTCCTACCCTTTAATATCACCGTGTAGAGTTGATATCACTACAACAGAAACATGCATGTCATTTTTTTACTTCTTTTTTACTACAGAAAAATTTATCTATTTTTCTAAACATCGGTGAAATACTCATAAAAGGTAACTATTATGTCTATGCCATTAAGCAATGCCCTTCAGAGTCAAATTATTACAGATAATCACTTCCTTCATCATCCAAAAGTCGACAATAAGTTAACACGTGAATATGCACGCATGGATACGGAAAATATCTATCTTCTGCCTCTTACTCGTGGAAATAACCATAATTACGATGGAAAAAGCGTTGTCGAAATTAGAAAACTTAATATTGGCAAACAGTCCTGGCCATTTAATTATGCGACAGATACATGCAGAGAATTCAATGGTATTACAACAACAGGACGTATGCTCTATCGAAACTTGAAAATCACCTCAGCTTTAGACGAAATATATGGTGGTATATGTAAAAAGGCGCATGCTGCTACAGAGTTAGCAGAAGGTTTACGGCTAAATTTATTTATGAAGAGCCCTTTCGATCCTGTTGAGGACTATACAGTTCATGAAATAACATTAGGCCCTGGTTGCAATGTTCCTGGTTATGCCGGAACCACGATAGGATATATTTCAACCCTTCCAGCTTCTCAGGCAAAAAGATGGACCAATGAGCAGCCAAGAATTGATATCTATATTGATCAGATAATAACTGTCTCAGGGGTGGCAAATTCTTCCGGATTCGCCCTTGCCGCATTACTTAATGCTAATATTGGAATGGGAAATGACCCAATAATTGGTATAGAAGCTGGTGATGCTGCCAACTTACTGATTTAGTGTATGATGGTGTTTTTGAGGTGCTCCAGTGGCTTCTGTTTCTATCAGCTGTCCCTCCTGTTCAGCTACTGACGGGGTGGTGCGTAACGGCAAAAGCACTGCCGGACATCAGCGCTATCTCTGCTCTCACTGCCGTAAAACATGGCAACTGCAGTTCACTTACACCGCTTCTCAACCCGGTACGCACCAGAAAATTATTGATATGGCCATGAATGGCGTTGGATGCCGGGCAACTGCACGCATTATGGGCGTTAGCCTCAACACGATTT
>NZ_MDGW01000292.1:0-1791 GCF_001712525.1 Shigella sp. FC1661 | reverse complement strand
CTGGCCGATAAACCGGGTCGGCGAACTGCTCCCCTGGCGCGTAGCACTGCCGACTGAATAACACATCCCCGTCAATACGGTTCTTGCTGCACGCTTACATTTAGTCTATAAGATAATTGGCAAAAAAAAGCCCGATGCAATATACGCCGGGCTTCAATTTTATTGTTGGTTAAATCAGATTAATCCAGCCATTCAGTATGGAACACACCTTCTTTATCAATGCGCTTATAGGTATGTGCACCGAAATAGTCACGCTGTGCCTGGATCAGGTTCGCAGGCAGAACAGCGGCACGGTAGCTATCGTAATAGGCAACCGCAGCGGCGAAGGTCGGAACCGGGATACCGTTCTGTACTGCATAAGCAACGACATCACGCAGAGCCTGCTGGTAGTCATCTGCAATTTGCTTGAAGTACGGAGCCAGCAGCAGGTTAGCGATTTGCGGATTTTCGGCATAAGCATCGGTGATTTTCTGCAGGAACTGCGCACGGATGATGCAACCAGCACGGAAAATCTTCGCGATCTCGCCGTAGTTCAGATCCCAGTTGTACTCTTCAGACGCAGCACGCAGTTGAGAGAAGCCCTGAGCATAAGAAACGATTTTGCCCAGATACAGCGCACGACGAACTTTCTCGATAAACTCAGCCTTGTCGCCTGCTGGCTGCGCTTGCGGACCAGAGAGAACTTTAGACGCGGCAACACGCTGATCTTTCAGAGACGAGATATAACGTGCAAACACAGACTCGGTAATCAGCGACAGCGGTTCGCCGAGATCCAGCGCGCTCTGGCTGGTCCATTTGCCCGTACCTTTGTTTGCTGCTTCATCCAGGATCACATCAACCAGGTAGTTACCGTCTTCATCTTTTTTGGTGAAGATGTCTTTGGTGATGTCGATCAGGTAGCTACTCAGTTCACCGTTATTCCACTCGGTAAAGGTCTGTGCCAGTTCTTCGTTAGAGAGATTCAGGCCGCCTTTCAGGAGAGAATAGGCTTCAGCAATCAGTTGCATATCGCCGTATTCAATACCGTTGTGAACCATCTTCACATAGTGACCTGCACCATCGGTACCAATATAGGTAACGCATGGCTCGCCGTCTTCAGCAACGGCGGCGATTTTGGTCAGGATCGGCGCAACCAGTTCATAGGCTTCTTTCTGCCCACCAGGCATAATGGAAGGACCTTTCAACGCGCCTTCTTCGCCTCCGGAAACACCGGTACCGATAAAGTTAAAACCTTCGGCAGAAAGCTCACGGTTACGACGAATGGTGTCCTGGAAGAAGGTGTTACCACCATCAATGATGATGTCACCTTTATCGAGGTATGGCTTGAGGGAATCAATAGCAGCATCCGTGCCTGCACCTGCTTTCACCATTAACAGGATGCGACGAGGCGTTTCCAGAGATTCAACAAACTCTTTCACCGTATAGTAAGGAACCAGTTTTTTGCCTGGATTTTCGGCAATCACTTCTTCCGTTTTTTCACGGGAACGGTTGAAAATAGAGACGGTATAACCACGGCTTTCGATGTTGAGCGCAAGGTTGCGCCCCATCACTGCCATACCGACGACGCCGATCTGTTGCTTTGACATTGTTTACTCCTGTCAGGGGGTTATGGCTTGCTTCTGAACTAAATTATATGCCAATCTTTAAATAATCGTTCATTTATTAAATATCAATAAAGTTCTTCATACATTTTGGCGGTGATGCTGCCAACTTACTGATTTAGTGTATGATGGTGTTTTTGAGGTGCTCCAGTGGCTTCTGTTTCTATCAGCTGTCCCTCCTGTTCAGCTA
>NZ_MDGW01000291.1:0-1802 GCF_001712525.1 Shigella sp. FC1661 | reverse complement strand
GCTCCTGGTTGTGAAGCCAGTTTAACCATTTGAAGTTTAAACTCATTTGAAAATGATCTGCGGGGTTCTGCAGATAATGCTTTCTGTTCCATAACAGGTATCCACTAGTTGAAAAGGTGGGCACCTACGTTACCAATACAGGCTTAATGGCTACATACGGCGGTCAGTTTACGCTTACAATAAATATGAAAAGATGGTTTAAATACCCCGTTACTTTTGACTTACACTATACGGTATCGCATCGTTTAATATTCGCACCGGCCAGATTTTTATTTCTATTAGTTGTCACAATACTGAATGCGTACGACCACAGTATTCTGGCTCCTGTGTGGTCATGCTTTAATTCTGCGTTCCGGACAGATAAGCAGTTGCTTGCAGGAATCCTTCTTGTGTTAATGTCAGTTCCCCTTTTTACCAGTGCTGATTTCCACATTCCGTCCAACAGAGCTTATAGCCTTTCCCTGGATTATAGCATTGTCCGGCTGAAGTTCTTTTTGAATAATAATAGAAGCACTGCTGGCAGATCCAGTCCGTTTTTCATAACCCACTGTACTGATAACCATAATCTAATCAGTAGAAATTGAGTCGAAAATAAGCACTACTCCATACAGGATAATTAGAGGTCAGTTTGATTATTCACAATTCATCATCAGCATTTTCTGTTTCTGACGAAATCAACATGAAAAGAACCATATATGATAATTATTATAATAACGGCTTTAATTGGAATACATATATTACAACGTATTATATATAATTGGTATTCTGGGAACTATATTCTCAAAATACAGTAGAAACGAGGTATGTTTCTGGTGGAAAGGACAGTGGGATTAAAAAGTAAGAATTGATAAAAAAACGCCAGCAACACATAGTGCCGGCGGAGGGAATACCCCATGGAGAAAATGTGATGCCTAGAGCACCATGAATATATAATTAAAAATAGTTAGCGTTGTCAATACTTTCACAAAAATAATTTTCGTAGTTTCGTAGTTTCGTAGTTTCGTAGTTTCGTAGTATAGAAAGATATTTTTATGCATGACCTACCTGAATTTGCTCCGGGTAGAGGTTATAAATAAAAATTGAATCACGACAAACACAATATTCATAGTATGGCGATGCCTACGCCAGCAAGAATAGCGCCAATAATGTTGGGAATATAATAGACACCAGACGCACAGGCATCTCATCTCCTAACAAATAATAATCAGGGTATTTACTTTTGCCTCGCCAGCTGTTTACGCCTAAAGCACACAAGATTAACCATTCAATAACAAATGGCAATATCCATAGCCATACGACTTTACCTTGTAATGTTCGGTATTTCTTTATAATTATTCTGGGAAATCTATCATTTATTTTTAAAATCAAATTATCTTGTTGTTTAAAAATAAGTTCACATACTTTATCATCTTCTTCCGCCATCAACATCTCTGCATACTTAAACATTTCAGAACGTTCCTTTAGCACAGAAGAGTAATTATATGTCCAGTTCCCAGGCAATAATGCTTATGGATATTTAATTAATAATTTAGAGAATATGGTGATGCTGCCAACTTACTGATTTAGTGTATGATGGTGTTTTTGAGGTGCTCCAGTGGCTTCTGTTTCTATCAGCTGTCCCTCCTGTTCAGCTACTGACGGGGTGGTGCGTAACGGCAAAAGCACTGCCGGACATCAGCGCTATCTCTGCTCTCACTGCCGTAAAACATGGCAACTGCAGTTCACTTACACCGCTTCTCAACCCGGTACGCACCAGAAAATTATTGATATGGCCATGAATGGCGTTGGATGCCGGGCAACTG
>NZ_MDGW01000290.1:0-1808 GCF_001712525.1 Shigella sp. FC1661 | reverse complement strand
CTGACCTGACAACCGGATATGCGGGGATTGCTCCCCGCACAACGGCTACTTCTTCGGTTCGTAAGCGAGAACAGCCTTAAACTCAATATTACGTTCCTTTACGGTGAACTCACACAGCGAATCCCCGACCAGAAGCGTAAATCCCAGCACCGTTAAACACAGCACTATGACTGCCGCAAGGGCATATTTCGTCAGCATGTTTATATTGCCTCCATGCGAAGAAGGGACTACCATCCAAATTGTTCAGGTTTGGGTAGGTAGCCCCAGGGTTGATAGAAATATCGTCCTGGGGCTTCATCTTTCCAGACCTCAGAGTAAACCTGAAACCGGAAAGCTTCAGGCACCCGCAGTTATCTTACCCTTGCTTAGCAAAATAGCTGTTTATTTATACAGTAAGTCCTGTTTCGGACTTCTCACTCCCCATTTGATCAACTGAAGCTGAACCCGTTTTTTTCTGCATGCCTCAATCGTCAAAATTCTTCGCCACCAGTCAGCACTGCCATAACTTGTCACATTGCAAAAGTAGCCAAATTGCTTCTGTCATAATCAGTTCACCATCACCAAAAAAAAGAAACATTCCAGAACTTCCGCATCTCGCCCAGCCGCTCCCACTTCTATACTGAATAGAAAACGCCAACATAAGAGAAACCTATGCCATTACCCGATTTTCATGTTTCTGAACCTTTTACACTCGGTATTGAACTGGAAATGCAGGTGGTTAATCCGCCGGGCTATGACTTAAGCCAGGACTCTTCAATACTGATTGACGCGGTTAAAAATAAGATCACGGCCGGAGAGGTAAAGCACGATATCACCGAAAGTATGCTGGAGCTGGCGACGGATGTTTGCCGTGATATCAACCAGGCTGCCGGGCAATTTTCAGCGATGCAGAAAGTCGTATTGCAGGCAG
The DNA here is from genome assembly GCF_001712525.1 of Shigella sp. FC1661. Lineage (NCBI taxonomy): Bacteria > Pseudomonadati > Pseudomonadota > Gammaproteobacteria > Enterobacterales > Enterobacteriaceae > Shigella > Shigella sp. FC1661. Next base: position 898 of record NZ_MDGW01000290.1, on the reverse strand, counting down.
CCGCAGACCATCATCTGGAAATTTGCGGCGGTGGCACACACCCGTTTCAGAAATGGCAGCGACAGGAGGTATGCGATAACGAGCGCTATCAACGAACGCTGGAAAACTTTGGTTATCTCATTCAACAGGCGACCGTTTTTGGTCAGCATGTTCATGTTGGCTGCGCCAGTGGCGATGACGCCATTTATTTGCTGCACGGCCTGTCACGGTTTGTGCCGCACTTCATCGCCCTTTCCGCCGCGTCGCCATATATGCAAGGAACGGATACGCGTTTTGCCTCCTCACGACCGAATATTTTTTCCGCCTTTCCTGATAATGGTCCGATGCCGTGGGTCAGTAACTGGCAACAATTTGAAGCCCTGTTTCGCTGTCTGAGTTACACCACGATGATCGACAGCATTAAAGATCTGCACTGGGATATTCGCCCCAGTCCTCATTTTGGCACGGTGGAGGTTCGGGTGATGGATACCCCGTTAACCCTTAGCCACGCGGTAAATATGGCGGGATTAATTCAGGCTACCGCCCACTGGTTACTGACAGAACGCCCGTTCAAACATCAGGAGAAAGATTACCTGCTGTATAAATTCAACCGTTTCCAGGACTGTCGCTATGGGCTGGAAGGCGTCATTACCGATCCGCACACTGGCGATCGTCGACCGCTAACGGAAGACACCTTGCGATTGCTGGAAAAAATCGCCCCTTCCGCACTAATGCCGATCAGTTAAGGATCAGTTGACCGATCCAGTGGCTGTGTAAGAATCCGGAAACGCTCACTTGTTTCCGGATTTTTTTATGCACATTGGACAGGCTCTTGATCTGGTATCCCGTTACGATTCTCTGCGTAACCCACTGACTTCTCTGGGGGATTACCTCGACCCCGAACTCATCTCTCGTTGCC
>NZ_MDGW01000289.1:0-1820 GCF_001712525.1 Shigella sp. FC1661 | reverse complement strand
CATGGCGGTTATGGGACTTGCCGGTGTTCTCCGGGGTAAAAAGGTCCGTACGACCATCAGCCGGAAAGCCGTTGCCGCAGGCGACCGCGTAAACCGTCATCAAGGCAATGTGCCGCGTACTCCGGGTGGCCCGCAGCGGCTGGTATACGTGGTGTCAGCGGCGGACAAGGATAAACACACGTCAGCAGTTCCGTCAGCACTGCGACAGCGTTGTCCGCAAGGCTTTTACCCAGTCCAGCGTTACGGTGCCCCACGCCTGACGGATGAACTGTGTGCTCTGGTTACCACTTTAACGTAAAAACCGTGGCAGCCAGTCTGCGCCGTCAGGAACTGAGCGCAAAAGCCTCCCAGAAGTTCAGCCCGATCAGTTACCGTGCACACGGCCTGCCTGTATCAGAAAATCTGCTGACGCAGGATTTTTACGCCAGTGGCCCGAACCAGAAGTGGGCGGGAGACATCACGTACTATTACAGCTCACCGACTGCGGGGAAACACGGGGCGCCGGGTTATTGAAGGTGACCTGTCCAGCTACTTCGACACAGTACATCACCGGCTGCTGATGAAAGCCGTCTGCCGCAGGATCAGTGATGCACGTTTTATGAGACTGCGGTGGAAAACGCCGTGTTGATGTTGGTCTCTTCCGGGCGGTCAGTGAAAGTATGCCACAGGTCGGTGTGATCTCGCCGTTGCTGTCGAACATCATACTGAATGAGTTCGACCAGTATCTGAATAAACGCTACCTGAGTGGAAAAGCCAGAAAGGATCGCTGGTACTGGAATCACAGTATCCAGCGAGGCCGAAGTACTGCTGTCAAAGAAAACTGGCAATGGAAACCTGCCGTTGCTTACTGTTGCTATGCCGATGACTGTGTGCCACGAAGGCGCGTCCTGGGGACGTGAGTCCCTGTGCAGCCATGCGGCACAAGAGATGAGGGAAGGCCCCTCGGTGTCGGCGTGCAGGCGCAGGCACCAAACCATCCACTGCTGCTGCATTTAAGAGATGTGGTGGTGAGCAAGATGGGAAAAGGTCGGACGTGAGCCGATCAGGTATGGTTCGAAGAGACGAACGAAAGTGAACCGCTGATGATGTGTCGAAAGCATATAGATGATGTCAAAACAATGGTGGAGTCGTTCCTGTGGGATATGTTTACTGCCTGCGCGGCATCCGGCATAAAAGCGGCGTGAAGTCGATTCAGGCTCTTGTGGGGAACGTGGACCTGTCACCCCGATGTGAAGGGAGAAGCGCAAGTGGAAGCCCCATGAGCGCCAGAGTACCAATGCGGGGTACAGGGACGGAGCACCAAGCGATTGCGCAGTAAACATGCTTGACAACTTAATTGGGGCCCCCTCTTCCTTTTATGGTGTAATTGTTTGATTGAATACTTCCGGGGATTTCAGTATGAAATGAAGTATATTTAATATACTTTACAAAAAGTTTGTATTAGTGGAATAAGGACAATAGTTTATCCAAACTGCCAAGCCCCTTTATTATAAGTAAGATCTGGTACTAAATAAGCGTTCTAAACCGCCCCGAGTAGGCGGCCTGACGGCTGCGGCTTGTCATGGCCTGTGATTACCGTTATAAAAACAGACAATATCATTGTCTTTCAGGTAGTTATATGGCCCGTTCAGCTAAACCACGCAAACGAAAACCTGCACCTCAAAGAAGCAAACTCCTCCGCTATGTCGTAAAACTTCACGAAGATGATTTTTTTTGACGAAGAAGAAGCTGAGGTTCTGCGCTTTGATAATTTTGACGATGCCGTTGAGTGTTGCGCAGACCTGAATATTCCGTTCTTTGTGGATGCCGGAAACAAAAAA
>NZ_MDGW01000299.1:0-28431 GCF_001712525.1 Shigella sp. FC1661 | reverse complement strand
GTACCGGGCTGAGAGGCGGTGTAAGTGAACTGTAGTTGCCATGTTTTACGGCAATGAGAGCAGAGATAGCGCTGATGTCCGGCAGTGCTTTTGCCGTTACGCACCACGCCTTCAGTAGCGGAGCAGGAAGGACATCTGATGGAAATGGAAGCCACGCAAGCACCTTAAAATCACCATCATACACTAAATCAGTAAGTTGGCAGCATTACCCTGCGCGGGAACAAAGTAAAAATAATGACGAAGTAAACGGAGCATGGCAGCTCCGTTTCATTTGAAAGGAATTAATTAATCAGGCCGGGGAAAATCCCCTTAATACCAGTAACGATAAATTCAATCCCCAATGCCATCAGCAATAGCCCCATAATACGCGTAATCACGTTGATGCCGGTCTGGCGTAAAACCCGTACCAGCCAAGGTGCCATGCGGAACAATCCCCAGCAACATAAAGCGAACAATGCAATAGCCACAAAGAAACCAAACAGATAGCTAATGCTGTGATAACGCGTACCCCAGACGATGGTAGAACTGATCGCCCCTGGCCCCGCCATCAACGGCAACGCCAATGGCACCACACCAATGCTTTCACGTACCGCGGTTTCTGATTTTTCTTGCTTGTTCTGTTTATCCTCGCCAAGCTTGCCGCTGATCATCGACATCGCTATCGTCACCACCAGGATGCCCCCGGCGATACGGAACGAATCAATTGATATACCAAAAAGTTGCAGAATCGTGTCGCCGAGAAAAAGCGAGATCCACAAGATAATGGCCACAGACAGGTTGGCTGTAAGGTTAGTTTTGTTTCGCGCTGCCGCTGTCTGATAACTGGTCATGCTGATAAAGACGGGAATAATCCCTACCGGGTTGACCAGCGCAAATAACCCGATGAAAAATTTGAAGTAAACGGGAAAATCAAAAAAGGTCTGAATCACGGTTAGCTCCGAAGCAAAAGCCGGATAATGTTAGCCATAAATAAGGTTGAAAAGACGCGCTGACAATACGCCTTTTGACAGCATTTTTCACCTCCTAACTACTTAAAATTGCTATCATTCGTTATTGTTATCTAGTTGTGCAAAACATGCTAATGTAGCCACCAAATCATACTACAATTTATTAACTGTTAGCTATAATGGCGAAAAGCGATGCTGAAAGGTGTCAGCTTTGCAAAAAATTTGATTTGGATCACGTAATCAGTACCCAGAAGTGAGTAATCTTGCTTACGCCACCTGGAAGTGACGCATTAGAGATAATAACTCTAATGTTTAAACTCTTTTAGTAAATCACAGTGAGTGTGAGCGCGAGTAAGCTTTTGATTTTCATAGGTTAAGCAAATCATCACCGCACTGACTATACTCTCGTATTCGAGCAGATGATTTACTAAAAAAGTTTAACATTATCAGGAGAGCATTATGGCTGTTACTAATGTCGCTGAACTTAACGCACTCGTAGAGCGTGTAAAGAAAGCCCAGCGTGAATATGCCAGTTTCACTCAAGAGCAAGTAGACAAAATCTTCCGCGCCGCCGCTCTGGCTGCTGCAGATGCTCGAATCCCACTCGCGAAAATGGCCGTTGCCGAATCCGGCATGGGTATCGTCGAAGATAAAGTGATCAAAAACCACTTTGCTTCTGAATATATCTACAACGCCTATAAAGATGAAAAAACCTGTGGTGTTCTGTCTGAAGACGACACTTTTGGTACCATCACTATCGCTGAACCAATCGGTATTATTTGCGGTATCGTTCCGACCACTAACCCGACTTCAACTGCTATCTTCAAATCGCTGATCAGTCTGAAGACCCGTAACGCCATTATCTTCTCCCCGCACCCGCGTGCAAAAGATGCCACCAACAAAGCGGCTGATATCGTTCTGCAGGCTGCTATCGCTGCCGGTGCTCCGAAAGATCTGATCGGCTGGATCGATCAACCTTCTGTTGAACTGTCTAACGCACTGATGCACCACCCAGACATCAACCTGATCCTCGCGACTGGTGGTCCGGGCATGGTTAAAGCCGCATACAGCTCCGGTAAACCAGCTATCGGTGTAGGCGCGGGCAACACTCCAGTTGTTATCGATGAAACTGCTGATATCAAACGTGCAGTTGCATCTGTACTGATGTCCAAAACCTTCGACAACGGCGTAATCTGTGCTTCTGAACAGTCTGTTGTTGTTGTTGACTCTGTTTATGACGCTGTACGTGAACGTTTTGCAACCCACGGCGGCTATCTGTTGCAGGGTAAAGAGCTGAAAGCTGTTCAGGATGTTATCCTGAAAAACGGTGCGCTGAACGCGGCTATCGTTGGTCAGCCAGCCTATAAAATTGCTGAACTGGCAGGCTTCTCTGTACCAGAAAACACCAAGATTCTGATCGGTGAAGTGACCGTTGTTGATGAAAGCGAACCGTTCGCACATGAAAAACTGTCCCCGACTCTGGCAATGTACCGCGCTAAAGATTTCGAAGACGCGGTAGAAAAAGCAGAGAAACTGGTTGCTATGGGCGGTATCGGTCATACCTCTTGCCTGTACACTGACCAGGATAACCAACCGGCTCGCGTTTCTTACTTCGGTCAGAAAATGAAAACGGCTCGTATCCTGATTAACACCCCAGCGTCTCAGGGTGGTATCGGTGACCTGTATAACTTCAAACTCGCACCTTCCCTGACTCTGGGTTGTGGTTCTTGGGGTGGTAACTCCATCTCTGAAAACGTTGGTCCGAAACACCTGATCAACAAGAAAACCGTTGCTAAGCGAGCTGAAAACATGTTGTGGCACAAACTTCCGAAATCTATCTACTTCCGCCGTGGCTCCCTGCCAATCGCGCTGGATGAAGTGATTACTGATGGCCACAAACGTGCGCTCATCGTGACTGACCGCTTCCTGTTCAACAATGGTTATGCTGATCAGATCACTTCCGTACTGAAAGCAGCAGGCGTTGAAACTGAAGTCTTCTTCGAAGTAGAAGCGGACCCGACCCTGAGCATCGTTCGTAAAGGTGCAGAACTGGCAAACTCCTTCAAACCAGACGTGATTATCGCGCTGGGTGGTGGTTCCCCGATGGACGCCGCGAAGATCATGTGGGTTATGTACGAACATCCGGAAACTCACTTCGAAGAGCTGGCGCTGCGCTTTATGGATATCCGTAAACGTATCTACAAGTTCCCGAAAATGGGCGTGAAAGCGAAAATGATCGCTGTCACCACCACTTCTGGTACAGGTTCTGAAGTCACTCCGTTTGCGGTTGTAACTGACGACGCTACTGGTCAGAAATATCCGCTGGCAGACTATGCGCTGACTCCGGATATGGCGATTGTCGACGCCAACCTGGTTATGGACATGCCGAAGTCCCTGTGTGCTTTCGGTGGTCTGGACGCAGTAACTCACGCCATGGAAGCTTATGTTTCTGTACTGGCATCTGAGTTCTCTGATGGTCAGGCTCTGCAGGCACTGAAACTGCTGAAAGAATATCTGCCAGCGTCCTACCACGAAGGGTCTAAAAATCCGGTAGCGCGTGAACGTGTTCACAGTGCAGCGACTATCGCGGGTATCGCGTTTGCGAACGCCTTCCTGGGTGTATGTCACTCAATGGCGCACAAACTGGGTTCCCAGTTCCATATTCCGCACGGTCTGGCAAACGCCCTGCTGATTTGTAACGTTATTCGCTACAACGCGAACGACAACCCGACCAAGCAGACTGCATTCAGCCAGTATGACCGTCCGCAGGCTCGCCGTCGTTATGCTGAAATTGCTGACCACCTGGGTCTGAGCGCACCGGGCGACCGTACTGCTGCTAAGATCGAGAAACTGCTGGCATGGCTGGAAACGCTGAAAGCTGAACTGGGTATTCCGAAATCTATCCGTGAAGCTGGCGTTCAGGAAGCAGACTTCCTGGCGAACGTGGATAAACTGTCTGAAGATGCATTCGATGACCAGTGCACCGGCGCTAACCCGCGTTACCCGCTGATCTCCGAGCTGAAACAGATTCTGCTGGATACCTACTACGGTCGTGATTATGTAGAAGGTGAAACTGCAGCGAAGAAAGAAGCTGCTCCGGCTAAAGCTGAGAAAAAAGCGAAAAAATCCGCTTAATCAGTAGCGCTGTCTGGCAACATAAACGGCCCCTTCTGGGCAATGCCGATCAGTTAAGGATTAGTTGACCGATCCTTAAACTGAGGCACTATAACGGCTTCCACAACAGGGAGCCGTTTTCTTATGCCACTTCTCAATGATCTGCTCGATTTCAGTGACCATCCGCTTATGCCTCCGCCCTCTGCACAACTATTTGCAGAACACCTTCCCACCGAGTGGATACAACACTGCCTGACGCTTTCTGCTCATGCGACCGTTCGCCGCCGTCGTTTACCGGGGGACATGGTTATCTGGATGGTGGTGCAATGAGCCAATTACCGATGTTGTTCGCCGTCTGAACCTGAGCGCGGATGGCGAAGCGGGGATGAACCTGCTGGCCCGCAGCGCTGTCACCCAAGCGCGTCAGCGCGTGGGGGCCGCCCCAGTGGAATGGCTCTTCCGCCAGACCGCACAGACAGGGGCGCGGAACGTTACCTGAAGGATGACTGGCACGGCCTGCAACTTTTTGCCATTGATGGCGCACAGTTCAGGACACCTGATAAACCCGAGCTGCGTGAATATTATGGGTCTGCCAACACATCCACTAAGCGGCAGAACGCCTACCCGGTTATGCGTCTGGTGGCCTTAATGAACCTGGGAAGTCACATTCTGCTGAATGCCGTGACCGCACCTTACCGGCAGAGCGAAACTGTGCTGGCCCACTCCATGCTCGCCACCATCCCGGATAACTCTATTACGTTGTTTGATAAGCTTTTTTACAGCGAAGACCTGCTGCTAACGCTGAACCAGAAGGGTTGTAACCGCCACTGGCTACTGCCTGCGTGGAAGAATATCGCATCAGAAATGATAGAGCTGGGAAACACGGCGTCACCAGGGACCATCCCGAAACGACTGGAGCATCTTCGGGGTGCTCTGGAAGTGGTGTTCATAACAAAACGCCCCCGACCATCAAGGCCGAGGTCGGTTAAGATATCAAAAACCCGTTATCCTGTGAAACATAGTGCCGCTCCTCTTAAGTGAACGGCATTGCCCTTCTGGGGCCGTATTTTTTGTTTACCCAAAGTAACTTTTCCATAAACCGACAGCATTAGCCTTCATCATATTTGCGACGATGTATAACGCCTAAACACAGGGATATTGTACTTTACAGGTCACAAGTCAACGTCGGTGCTTAAGAGCCCTGTGAGGCGTATAGCGGCGTTAAAAAACTGCCGAGAAGGGTATATAGCCCGGAAGAAGTGCGTAAAACGAACTGACAGGATAAAAGTGCCCTGCTCACCCTGTCAGTAAAGAAATTCTTATTAATCGTGGCGATGCCTTTCCTGAATAGCCGTTAATGAGCCGACTTGTAACGCCTCTTTATAGTGTTTACGGCATACAGAAACGTATCGTTCATTATCACCAATTACCACCTGCTCACCTTCGTTATAAGGTCTGCCTGCTTGATCAAGACGCAGCACCATGCTTGCTTTACGGCCACAAAAACAGATGGTTTTTAATTCAACCAGTTTGTCGGACCATGCCAGTAAGTATTGGCTGCCAATAAATAATTCACCTCGAAAATCGGTACGTAAACCATAACAAAGTACGGGTATATCGAGTTGATCGACAACCTCCGATAATTCATATACTTGTTGTCTGGTTAAAAACTGGCATTCATCAACCAGTACGCAATGAATTGCCTGCTGTTCATGTTCCGCACGAATCTCATCAAATAATGATGAATTTTGGTTAAATAATTTTGCAGGCGATGACAAACCTATACGCGAACTGACTTTCCCGGCACCAAAGCGATCATCAATTTCTGCCGTATATACGACAGTGCGCATGCCGCGTTCTTGGTAATTATATGAAGATTGCAACAATGCTGTAGACTTACCCGCATTCATTGCGGAATAGTAGAAATATAGCTGTGCCATCAGCCACAGGCCCTCAATGATATGAAATAAAGTTGGCTGGAGTTTATCATAATTCGTCAGTTTTTCAGCTCAACAGTATGCACAGAAGTGGGTATATGCGTTCTCCCTTACGAAGCCTTGCATAATCCTTCTGAGCTATCATTACAACTGCCTCGCTTGTTATAAGCGGGTAAATGACTGCTGGTAACTATTCACAATCTTTAACCTGTTGCGCAAGTAATAGCCCTCTGTTGACCTCCAGGAGATAGTGCAATACTAAGTCCATGCTCTTATTGCGACTGTTCTACTTTTCATCATTCGCTTAATAGGGAATTCTCGTAAACACAACTAATACAGAAGACTGAAAGGTCGTCAGCCTACGATAATCTCCCCATAAAATGTGACATGAATCAGGAAGTTTTAACCTCACGTGCTGCGAAATCATCGGTGTAAATAGGGCTATATGCCGCGTCTTTTCTGGCTAATTTTATGAAAAGATATTTATTGGCGGCACAAAATAAAGAACAATTTTGAATTCCTTACATTCCTGGCTATTGCACAACTGAATTTAAGGCTCTATTATTACCTCAACAAACCACCCCAATATAAGTTTGAGATTACTACAATGAGCGAAGCACTTAAAATTCTGAACAACATCCGTACTCTTCGTGCGCAGGCAAGAGAATGTACACTTGAAACGCTGGAAGAAATGCTGGAAAAATTAGAAGTTGTTGTTAACGAACGTCGCGAAGAAGAAAGCGCGGCTGCTGCTGAAGTTGAAGAGCGCACTCGTAAACTGCAGCAATATCGCGAAATGCTGATCGCTGACGGTATTGACCCGAACGAACTGCTGAATAGCCTTGCTGCCGTTAAATCCGGCACCAAAGCTAAACGTGCTCAGCGTCCGGCAAAATATAGCTATGTTGACGAAAACGGCGAAACTAAAACCTGGACTGGCCAGGGCCGAACTCCAGCTGTAATCAAAAAAGCAATGGATGAGCAAGGTAAATCCCTCGACGATTTCCTGATCAAGCAATAATCTTTTGTAGATTGCAATTGCTTAAAATCCCGCCATCGGCGGGATTTTTTATTGTCCGGTTTAAGACAATTTAATAAGAATAAGCTATAAAAAAACGGCGTCGATTGTTCAACGCCGTTTCGTGGATAACACCGATATGGATGTTACTTCTTAATGCCCATCTCTTCTTCAAGCCAGGCTTTAAATTCCGTGCCAAGGGTGTTATGACGAATACCGTATTCAACGAAGGCCTGCATGTAACCTAATTTATTACCGCAGTCATGGCTCTTCCCTTTCATATGATAGGCTTCCACCGTTTCTTTTTCGATCAGCATATCAATTGCGTCGGTGAGCTGAATTTCATCACCAGCTCCCGGAGGGGTTTTTGCCAGCAACGGCCAAATATCCGCGCTAAGTACGTAACGACCCACAATAGCGAGATTAGACGGCGCAACATCCGCTTTCGGTTTTTCTACCACACCAACCATCGGTACACTTTCACCCGGCGCTAATTCAACGCCTTTGCAATCCACAACGCCATATGCGGTCACATCAGCAACCTGTTCAACCATGATCTGGCTATGACCCGTTTCATCAAAGCGGCGGATCATCTCTGCTAGGTTATCCTGTGACAAATCGGATTCATATTCATCCAGAATAACATCAGGCAAATAACAGCTACCGGTTCATCACCCACTACCGGGTGAGCACACAATACCGCGTGTCCCAGGCCTTTCGCCAGCCCCTGACGAACTTGCATAATAGTCACGTGCGGCGGACAAATAGACTGCACTTCATCAAGCAGTTGACGTTTTACACGTTTTTCCAGCATTGCTTCCAGTTCAAAACTGGTATCAAAGTGGTTTTCAATCGAGTTTTTAGATGAGTGCGTAACCAGCACAATTTCAGTAATGCCAGCCGCAATACATTCATTCACGACGTATTGAATTAATGGCTTATCGACAAGTGGCAGCATCTCTTTCGGGATGGCTTTCGTCGCCGGCAACATCCTGGTTCCTAATCCCGCAACGGGGATAACGGCTTTTTTGACTTTCGTATTAATGGCAGCCATTTAAATTCTCCTGGACTGTTCGTGTTTTGAACGTGTTCATATTTCTGTATCGCATCCCAGTATATCAGCACCCCGAAGGGGCTAAGTTCTGAAAAGGAGGCGAGTTAGCATAATTAAGACAATTACTTATACGAATGGCGACGATAGTACCACCAGCCGACATTAGCAGGTAATGCAAATTTAGTCCGCGTTATCGTTTGCTCATTCTGCAGACAACATCAAGCGCAGTCGACCACCAGTTCCCCATATTTGGCATTGCCAGGCATCGCATCGCTGGCTCAATTGATTCAAATAAGCGTTACCTAAAGTGCCTAACGGAACACCATTACTGATTTGCACCTGGTGTTCGCCGGTATTTAACGTCGCATTCAGACCCGCAGAAACCAGAATGAGATTTTTCAGTTCGCGATGATAATAGCCAACTAATAGCGGAAACTGCCCCGGCAGATTGGCCTGACGGAGTAAATGGTTTACCTGCTTCAATAACGCGCCCAGCTCTGGCAACCGTTGATTTTGGTGTGCAAGCTGTTCCTGTAATAATCCGTTAAACAATGCGCGTAATAACAAGGCAGCAAGTACGCCATTATGTCCAGCTCGGGTGACATCAAGGCAATAAAATGCCAGATCGTTTTCCGAAAGTGCGGCAATATCAAGCACCAGGCCGGGTTTGTCCGCGGCAACCAATTGACGATAATTAACCCGGCAATGGGAAATCACCTGCTGAACCGGCGGTTGTAGTTCCTGTAATAATTTCGCCGCTGCGGCAGGGTTATCAACCGTTGCATCCCAATCGCGAAAAAGCCTTTCCTCTTCCTCAACGCGCGAATTAAACATGCTGGGATAGAGACAGGCAAAAACCATCTCGCGCAAGCGATTCAGATCTTTAACTGGTTTCAGCAAAACATCTTCAACGCCCAGACGTAACGCTTTGGCAATATCTGCCATATTTTCAGTGGCAGATATCACCAGAACTGGGGTCTGGTCGCCTCTGTTACGTATATGCTCCAGCAGTTTAAGCCCGTTCATTCGTGGCATCGCGATATCACATATCATCAGGTCTGGAGTGAAACCTCCCAGCAACTCAAGGGCATCCACCCCATCAGCCGCCAGTACCGTTGTCGCTCCCAATGAGGAAAACCATGAATCCAGAAGCGAGCGAAATACCTGCTCATCTTCAACAATGAGAATCTGTTTTCCGACCAATGGCTGCGTCATGTTCTCTCCCCTGACTGGCTTTACTCAATAGTGGCATGCTATTGCCACCTGCGCCTGTCAGAATTAACTTAAGTGTAGATAAAAATTCTGGTCAAATGTTGGTGCGTACCAACGGCAAAAGTTCGTCCATTTTCCTTTCCACTGCCAGCTGTCCGGCCGCAATGGCAGCGTGCGCGCGATGGAAATCAAGCGTAGATATTTGCGGGCAAACAGGTTGAATCAGAATATCGGGCGGATCACCTGCCATGCGGTTCCTTTTAAGGCGGTTCTCCAGCACCTGGATAGAAGTGGTCATAATCTCTGTTGCCGTTGGCGCTGTCACCGCCCGACGTGTTGTTATACTGCCTAACCTTTCTTTCAGACGCGCATGCCACGGCAAAGATTCACCATTCTCGCTATTTTCTTCACTGACATTAAAGGAGAGCAAATCTTGTTGCATCAAATGAGCATCGTGCTGCAGGTCGACCGCTATCACAATATCAGCCCCCAATGCACGCGTGAGGGAAATAGGAATTGGGTTAACTACTGCTCCATCAACCAGCCAGTAGCCGTTATGTGCAACAGGTGCCATGAGTCCTGGAATACTGCATGATGCGCGAATAGCAAGATGGAGATCGCCTTCAGTAAACCATAATTCACGTCCCGTACTTAAATTGGTGGCAACAGCCGCAAAGCGACGGGAACAATTTTCGATCTCTGTTTCCGGCATTATTTCGCGGTATTGATTGAAGACACGCTCGCCGCGCAGTAACCCACCGCGCTGCCAGGAGAGATCCATCAGGCGTAAAACATCCCAATAACTGAAAGAGGTCACCCAATCTTCCAGCGCAGATAATCGATCGCATGCATAGGCAGCGCCCACCAGCGAACCAATTGAACATCCTGCAACGATATCAATTTCAATACCCACTTTTTTTAGCGCATTAATAACGCCAATATGCGACCAACCTCTCGCCGCGCCAGATCCCAGCGCCAGCCCTATTTTTATCTTTCTCATTATTCCCGCAAGATTCCCCTGGAATGCAATCGTAGCCACATCGCTACTGCTCGGTTAACATAGTGCAACTCAGGCGGTTAATACGCCGTTATTGTTTCCAGGGAGATTATTTGTGTCTCAGCTTTGTCCCTGTGGTAGTGCTGTCGAGTATAGCCTATGTTGCCACCCTTATGTGTCTGGTGAAAAGGTTGCACCTGATCCAGAACATCTCATGCGTTCGCGTTACTGCGCTTTTGTGATGCAAGACGCAGATTATTTAATAAAGACCTGGCATCCCTCTTGTGGAGCAGCGGCGTTACGTGCCGAATTGATGGCCGGATTTGCGCATACTGAATGGTTGGGATTGACCGTATTTGAACATTGTTGGCAGGACGCCGACAATATCGGATTTGTCAGTTTTGTTGCTCGATTTACCGAAGGTGGCAAAACAGGTGCAATAATTGAACGTTCGCGATTTTTGAAAGAAAACGGTCAATGGTACTATATTGACGGTACACGTCCGCAGTTTGGTCGCAACGATCCCTGCCCTTGTGGTTCAGGTAAAAAATTTAAAAAGTGCTGCGGCCAATAATGGTTGACGGTACGGTTTAGCAAACACTCTCAACAAGGTTTTTCCAGCAATGCATTCACTCCAACGTAAAGTTCTGCGTACTATTTGTCCGGACCAAAAAGGTCTGATCGCACGTATTACCAATATTTGCTACAAGCACGAGTTAAATATCGTACAGAACAATGAATTTGTTGATCACCGTACCGGGCGCTTTTTTATGCGCACGGAACTGGAAGGGATTTTTAATGATTCCACCCTGCTGGCGGATCTCGATAGCGCATTGCCAGAAGGCTCCGTGCGTGAGCTGAATCCTGCCGGTCGTCGCCGGATAGTGATTCTGGTCACTAAAGAAGCGCATTGCCTTGGCGATTTGTTGATGAAAGCCAATTACGGCGGCCTGGATGTCGAAATCGCGGCAGTTATTGGTAACCACGATACTTTACGTTCTCTGGTTGAGCGTTTTGATATTCCGTTTGAGCTGGTAAACCATGAAGGGTTAAGCCGCAACGAGCACGATCAAAAGATGGCAGACGCCATTGATGCTTATAAACCTGACTATGTGGTGCTGGCGAAGTATATGCGGGTATTAACGCCGGAATTTGTGGCACGCTTCCCGAATAAAATCATCAATATTCACCATTCATTCCTGCCTGCGTTTATCGGCGCACGTCCTTATCACCAGGCCTATGAACGTGGTGTGAAGATTATTGGCGCAACCGCTCACTATGTGAATGACAATCTGGACGAAGGCCCAATCATCATGCAGGACGTTATTCATGTCGATCATACCTACACAGCTGAAGATATGATGCGCGCAGGTCGTGACGTCGAGAAAAACGTCTTAAGTCGTGCGCTATACAAAGTACTGGCACAGCGCGTCTTTGTTTACGGTAATCGGACGATTATTCTTTAATCGCCAGCAAAAATAACTGGTTACCTTTAATCCGTTACGGATGAAAATTACGCAACCAGTTCATTTTTCTCAACGTAACACTTTACAGCGGCGCGTCATTTGATATGATGCGCCCCGCTTCCCGATAAGGGAGCAGGCCAGTAAAAAGCATTACCCCGTGGTGGGGTTCCCGAGCGGCCAAAGGGAGCAGACTGTAAATCTGCCGTCATCGACTTCGAAGGTTCGAATCCTTCCCCCACCACCATCACTTTTCAAAAGTCCGTAAACTCTCAAACGAATCCGCAATTAAATATTCTGCCCAAGCGGGGAAGGATGAGAAGCTGACCAAGGTTCGACTTGAGCGCCAGCGAGAGAGCGTTGCCGCAGGCAACGACCCGAAGGGCGAAGCGCGCAGCGCTGAGTAATCCTTCCCCCACCACCATCGCTTCCTTGAATAATCAAAACCTGTTACTCCGAGCTAATTTTGCCCGATGGCACCACGTTTACCGGGCCTACAATATCCTCCCCTGTAGGTCGGATAAGCGAAGCGCATCCGACAACTCACCCCGCACCGTGCCCATAAAAAAACCCCGCCGAAGCAGGGTCTATGTGAACTAAAATTCGTTTAGTGACGAGCGCGCACCAGCTGGTACTTACGTGTCAGATACTCCACCGGTACGCTCCAGATGTGTACCAGACGCGAGAACGGGAACAGCAGGAATAACGTCATCCCCAGCACCAGGTGCAGACGGAAGATAAACGCCACACCATCGAGGTGTTGAGAAGCGCCACCGTGGAAGGTCACCACCGACTGCGCCCAGCCAACCAGTTTCATCATCTCGCTACCGTCCATATGCTGAGCGGAGAACGGAATGGTCAACAGGCCCAGCGCGCACTGGATAACGAGCAGCGACAGGATCAGGATATCCGCTCCGGTAGTGGTTGCACGCACGCGTGGGCTGAACAGACGACGCTTCAGCAACAGCACGCCGCCAATCAGACACAGCACGCCGCTGGCACCACCAGCAAACATCGCCATTTTCTGTTTCACTTCAATCGGCAGCCAGGCTTCATACATCCAGTGCGGCGTCAGCATACCGAAGAAGTGACCAACAAAAATCCCCAGAATACCGATATGGAACAGGTTCGACGCCAGGTTCATCCCTTTGCGATCCAGCATCTGGCTGGACGCCGCGCGCCAGGTGTACTGCCCGTAGTCATAACGCAGCCAGCTACCAATCAGGAAGACCGCCCCGGCTATGTACGGGTAGATATCAAAGAAGAACATATTCAGGAATTGCATTAGTGCTGTCCTCCGGTGGTGATATTCAGATATTGCGGCGCGACGGCACCGGCAAAGCGACGCTGATGAGCAGTGATTGCTGAATCACCGCAGCCTTTGTCAGCAAAGAATTTAACCTGCTCTTCTTCCCAGACAGCATCCAGCGCCTGCGGCGTATCATCGCGCGCTTCGTCGGCAATTTTTTCCGCCACTTTGTCGCTGTCGATAGCGGTATTGGCCAATTTCAGCAGCAGATCAAACATCACGGCATAACGGCTTTCACGCTGTTGCAGACGCGCGCTCAGCAATGCCAGAATCGGCGCGATATCTTTCAAACCTTCCACGGCTTCGCTTTGCGGCAGCTGCGACAGGTACTCCAGATACAGCGGCAGATGGTCCGGTAATTCGCGGCTGTTTAACTGCAAGCCGTGCTGCTCGTACTGCGCCAGCAGGTCCACCATCGCCTGGCCGCGGTCACGGGATTCACCGTGAACATGTTCAAATAGCAACAGTGACGTGGCGCGGCCACGGTCGAACAGTTCGCTGTACTGGGCCTGGGCATCGAGCGGATCCATCGCCGTTAAATCGCGCAGGAAAATGCCCAGCGCATGGGCATCTTCTTTCGACAGATTTTTCGACGCAGCAATCGCCTCAAACATCTCTTGTTGATGCTGCCATAAGGCAGCATCCGGATATTCAAGGAGACGCGATACAATCACGAGTTCGATCATGGATGCGGCTCCGTTTTGCTGGTCACATCGATGGCATCGATACGACGGCTGTTGAACAGATTGAATTTGGTATCTGAGCCGTGGCAGCCATCACCAAAGGTAAAGCCGCAGCCATTTTTCTCCGGGAAGGCTTCCCGTGCCAGTTCACGATGACTACTCGGCACCACAAAGCGATCTTCGTAGTTAGCAATCGCCAGATAACGGTACATCTCCTGTGCCTGGGCTTCGGTCAGACCGACCTCTTCCAGCGCACGGGTATCAACTTTACCGTCAACGGTTTCAGCACGTTTGTAATGACGCATCGCCAGCATACGTTTCAGTGCGCGCAGTACCGGTTTGGTATCACCGGCGGTCAGCAGATTCGCCAGATACTGTACCGGAATACGCAAGCTTTCGACGTCTGGCAGAATGCCGTTGCTACCCAGCTCACCCGCGTCTACTGCAGACTGAATCGGAGACAGAGGCGGCACGTACCAGACCATCGGCAGTGTGCGATATTCTGGATGCAGCGGCAGCGCCAGTTTCCATTCCATTGCCATTTTATAAACCGGCGACTGCTGTGCGGCTTCAATAACGCTCAGCGGAATACCGTCTTTAATCGCCTGCTCGATGACTTTCGGATCGTTCGGATCGAGGAACACCTCCAGCTGACGCTGGTAAAGATCTTTCTCGTTCTCGGTGCTGGCTGCACGTTCAATCGCGTCGGCATCGTACAGCAGCACGCCAAGATAACGGATACGACCGACACAGGTTTCTGAGCACACGGTCGGCTGACCCGCTTCAATACGCGGATAGCAGAAGATGCACTTCTCAGACTTACCGCTCTTCCAGTTGAAGTAGATTTTTTTGTACGGGCATCCGGTGATGCACATACGCCAGCCACGGCATTTATCCTGGTCGATCAGGACGATGCCATCTTCTTCACGCTTGTAAATCGCACCGCTCGGGCAGGTCGCCACACATGCCGGGTTCAGGCAGTGTTCGCACAGGCGCGGCAAATACATCATAAAGGTGTTTTCGAACTGGCTATACATCGCCTTCTGGATGTTGTCGAAGTTCTTGTCTTTCGCCAGTTTGTCAAACTCACCACCCAGGTCATCTTCCCAGTTCGGCCCTTTTTCGATTTTCGCCATCCGTTCCCCGGTAATCAGCGAACGGGGACGGGCAATCGGCTGCGATTTGCTGCCTTCCGGCGCGGTATGCAGGTTCTGATAGTCAAAATCGAACGGCTCGTAATAATCGTCGATCCCCGGCAGATGCGGGTTAGCGAAGATTTTACCCAGCAACATGGCACGGTTACCCATGCGCGGCTGCAGTTTGCCGTTGATTTTACGGATCCAGCCGCCTTTGTATTTTTCCTGGTTTTCCCAGTCAGTCGGGAAGCCCTGACCCGGCTTGGTTTCCACGTTGTTGAACCACGCGTACTCCACGCCTTCACGGCTGGTCCAGACGTTTTTACAGGTAACTGAACAGGTGTGGCAGCCGATGCACTTATCGAGATTCAGCACCATGCCGACTTGTGAACGAATTTTCATTTTACGCTCTCCTGTACCTAGTCATTGCCTTCGCCATCTAACCAGTCAATGTTCTTCATCTTACGCACTACAACAAACTCATCGCGGTTAGAACCTACGGTGCCGTAGTAGTTAAAGCCGTATGCCAGATGGGCATAGCCACCAATCATATGCGTCGGTTTCGGCGTGATACGGGTGACCGAGTTGTGGATCCCCCCACGCTGGCCAGTAATTTCCGAACCCGGCAGGTTAACGATACGTTCCTGCGCGTGGTACATCATGGTCATCCCTGCCGGAACACGCTGGCTGACAACCGCACGGGCAGTCAGCGCACCGTTGCTGTTGTAAACTTCAATCCAGTCGTTATCGGCAATGCCCAGCTCTTTGGCATCGGCTTCGCTCAGCCAGACCACCGGGCCACCGCGACCTAAGGTCAGCATCAACTGGTTGTCGCTGTAGGTGGAGTGGATCCCCCACTTCTGGTGCGGCGTCAGGAAGTTGAGCGCTTTTTCCGGGTTGCCGTTGGATTTCTGGCCTATCACTTCTTTCACCGAACGGGTGTCGATCGGCGGACGATAAACCAGCAGGCTTTCACCGAAATCACGCATCCACTGGTGATCCTGATACAGTTGCTGACGACCAGAGAGCGTACGCCATGGGATCAGCTCGTGAACGTTGGTGTAACCGGCGTTGTAAGAAACGTGTTCATCTTCCAGACCAGACCAGGTCGGGCTGGAGATAATTTTGCGCGGCTGTGCCTGAATATCGCGGAAGCGGATCTTCTCGTCTTCTTTATTCAGCGCCAGATGCGTATGGTCACGACCGGTAAATTCGCTCAGGGCAGCCCAGGCTTTCACGGCTACCTGACCGTTGGTTTCCGGTGCCAGTGTCAGGATCATCTCTGCCGCATCAATTGCGGTGTTCAGTATCGGCTGGCCTTTCGCCGGACCTTCCGCTTTGGTGTAGTTGAGCTTACGCAGCAGATCCATCTCGCTCTGGGTGTTCCAGGCAATCCCTTTACCGCCATTACCGATTTTCTCCATCAGCGGGCCGATAGAGGTAAAGCGTTCGTAAGTCGCCGGATAAGCGCGCTCTACGACCATAATGTGTGGCGCGGTTTTACCTGGGATCAGGTCGCACTCGCCTTTTTTCCAGTCTTTCACATCCAGCGGCTGCGCCAGTTCAGCGGCAGAGTCATGCTGGATAGGCAGCGTGACGATGTCGGTTTCTTTACCCAGATGGCCGACGCACACTTCGGAGAATTTCTTCGCGATGGCTTTGTAGATTTCCCAGTCGCTTTTCGCTTCCCAGGCCGGATCGACCGCCGCAGACAGCGGGTGAATAAACGGATGCATATCCGAAGTATTCATGTCGTCTTTTTCGTACCAGGTCGCCGTCGGCAAAATGATGTCGGAATAGAGACAGGTGCTCGACAGACGGAAGTCCAGCGTAACCACCAGATCCAGCTTGCCTTCCAGACCATTGTCCTGCCAGTCCACTTCTTCCGGCTTCACGCCGCCCTGTTGCCCCAGATCTTTACCCTGGATACCGTGCTCCGTCCCCAGCAGGTACTTGAGCATAAACTCATGACCTTTACCGGAAGAACCGAGCAGGTTAGAACGCCAGATGAACAGGTTGCGCGGGTGGTTTTTACCGTTTTCTGGTTGTTCTGCCGCAAAACGGATGGAACCCTCTTTCAGGGATTTCACCGTATAGTCCACCGGATTCATCCCGGCTTTTTCCGCTTCGCCAGCGATAGTCAGCGGGTTAGTGCCTAACTGCGGTGCAGACGGCAGCCAGCCCATGCGTTCCGCACGGACGTTAAAGTCGATCAAGTGTCCGGTATAGCGGGATTTGTCCGCCATCGGTGACAGCAACTCTTCCGCCGTGACGGTTTCATAACGCCACTGGCTGGAGTGGTTATAGAAATAAGAAGTGCTGTTCATGTGACGCGCCGGACGCTGCCAGTCAAGGGCAAACGCCAGCGGCTGCCAGCCGGTTTGCGGACGCAGTTTTTCCTGACCTACATAGTGCGCCCAGCCGCCCCCGCTCTGACCGACACAGCCGCAGAAAATCAGCATGTTGATCAGACCACGATAGTTCATATCGAGGTGATACCAGTGGTTCAGCCCCGCACCAACGATAATCATCGAACGACCGTGCGTTTTATCAGCGTTATCGGCAAATTCACGGGCGATGCGAATAATCTGGCTGCGAGAAACGCCGGTAATCTGCTCGGCCCAGGCCGGGGTATAAGCTTTCACATCGTCATAGCTGGTTGCACAGTTAACGTCGTTCAGGCCACGTTCCAGACCGTAGTTTGCCAGCGTCAGATCATAAACGGTGGTCACCAGGGCGGTGCTGCCATCAGCCAGTTGCAGGCGTTTCACCGGCAGTTTGTGCAGCAGCACGTTTTCCAGTTCCACTTTGTTGAAGTGTTCCGTGCCGTCGCCACCAAAGTACGGGAAGCCTACCTCAGCGATCTCATCTTGGCTACCCAGCAGGCTCAGTTGCAGCTCGGTTTCTTCGCCAGTTTTGCCGTCGCGCTGCTCAAGATTCCATTTGCCCTTCTCGCCCCAGCGGAAGCCAATAGAACCGTTCGGCGCAACCATTTCGCCATTGGTATTAAAGGCGACAGTTTTCCATTCCGGATTGTTTTCCTGGCCCAGCGCATCAACCAGATCAGCAGCGCGCAGCATACGACCTGCAGCGTAGTAACCGTCGCGTTCTTCCAGCATCACCAGCATCGGCATGTCGGTGTAGCGACGCACATAGTCGGTGAAATACTGGCTTGGGTTGTCGAGGTGGAATTCACGCAGCATTACGTGGCCCATCGCCAGCGCCATTGCCGCATCGGTGCCCTGTTTCGGTGCCAGCCACAGATCGCACAGTTTGGCGATTTCAGCGTAGTCTGGTGTGACGGCAACAGTTTTGGTGCCTTTGTAACGCACTTCAGTAAAGAAGTGAGCATCCGGGGTACGCGTCTGCGGCACGTTTGAACCCCAGGCGATGATGTAGCTGGAGTTATACCAGTCAGCAGATTCCGGTACGTCAGTTTGCTCGCCCCAGGTTTGCGGAGACGCAGGAGGCAGGTCGCAGTACCAGTCGTAGAAGCTTAAGCAAGTACCGCCAATCAGCGAGAGATAGCGTGCACCCGATGCGTAAGAAACCATCGACATTGCCGGAATTGGCGAGAAACCAGCAACACGGTCCGGGCCGTAGTTTTTGATGGTGTAAACGTTAGATGCGGCGATCAGTTCGTTCACCTCCTGCCAGGAAGAACGAACAAATCCACCGCGTCCACGCGCCTGCTTAAAGCTTTTCGCTTTATCGGCGTCTTCAATGATAGAAGCCCATGCCTCAACCGGATCGCTATGCAGCGCCTTCGCTTCACGCCACATTTTCATCAGGCGTTTGCGCATCATCGGGTATTTCAGGCGGTTGGCACTGTAAAGATACCAGGAGTAGCTGGCACCGCGCGGGCAGCCGCGAGGTTCATGGTTTGGCAGATCCGGACGGGTACGCGGATAGTCAGTCTGCTGGGTTTCCCAGGTGACCAGACCGTTTTTGACGTAGATTTTCCAGCTGCAGGAGCCGGTGCAGTTTACCCCGTGGGTAGAGCGGACGATTTTGTCATGCTGCCAACGCTGGCGATATCCATCCTCCCAGTCACGGTTGGTATTGAGAAGCTGGCCATGCCCATCGGCAAAGGTTTCACCCTTCTGTTTGAAGTAGCGAAACCGGTCCAGGAATTTACTCATCGGTTTTCTCCTGTGGGAGCCTGTCGGCCCTCTGATAAATCGACATTGCTAATGTTTAAGGGCAAGGTAACGCTCTGAAACAGCGTGGGAATTGATAACGATCAAGAGTGATGGGGATGAAAAATAAAGTAAATTCCTAAGATACCCCTTTAGGATAATTAACAGCCACCACATAACAGACTGTAAATTAAGACGTTTTATACCTGTAGTTATTTAAACTATTAAGATTTTTATGCAGATGGGTATTAAGGAGTATTCCCCATGGGTAACATATTAATGGCTCTTAATGAAATCCGGCGAAATAAACCATATAACATTAGTATGTTGTAACTAAATAACGCTTAAAAAAAGCGCGACATCATGCCGCGCAAAGGATAATCAAATATTTTACTCTATATAATTCGGTTTACAGGAAGGCGGCAAGTGAATGAATCCCAGGAGCTTACTAAAGTAAGTGACTGGGGTGAATGAACGCAGCCGCAGCACATGTAACCCGAAGTATGACGAGTAACGGTTTATTTTTTAGAATGCCGACCATATACCGCCCAGGTAATCACTACGCAGGCGATATAGAAAATCAAAAATACCTTCATTGCGCCGACTGGCGAACCCGTTAATGCCAGCGAGCTACCAAACGCTTTCGGGATAAAGAAGCCACCAATCGCGCCAATCGCAGAGATGAAACCCAGCGCCGCCGCCGTGTCGGTTGCCGCTTCACGCATCGCACGTTCGTCAGAACCCCCTTCTGCTTTCACGCGATCCATTGTCAGTTTACGGAAGATCACTGAAATCATCTGGAAAGTGGAACCACTACCCAGCCCAGCTGTCAGGAACAGCGCCAGGAAGACCGCGAAGAACGCCATGAAGCTTCCGCCCTGCCCGTCAGTCGGTAAGGTCAGGAACAGCAGGCCGCTGAAAATCGCCATCAGAATAAAGTTCACCAGCGTGACACGAGTTCCGCCCAGACGGTCAGATAATGCACCACCTGCAGAACGCGCCAGCGCACCAATAAACGGCCCGAAGAAAGCGTATTGCAGAATCTGAACATCCGGGAACTGCGTTTTTGACAGCATTGCAAAGCCCGCGGAGAAGCCGATGAAGGAGCCGAAGGTTGCCAGATACAGCAGGCTCATAATCCACAGATGACCCCGTTTGAGTACCGGCAACTGCTCCTTGATGGAGGCTTTCGAGGTAGCAAGATCGTTCATGCCAAACCACGCCGCAATGGTGAAGATGGCAAGGAACGGCACCCATATCCAGGACGCATTCGCCAGATACAGCTCAGTCCCATCCGGCTGTTTGACGCCCTGGCTACCAAATACTGCGAAAATCGACAGTGATACCACCAGCGGAGCAACCAACTGCATGACGCTGACGCCCATGTTTCCCAGACCACCATTCAGACCCAGCGCGCCACCCTGCTTCTGTTTCGGAAAGAAGAAGCTGATGTTTGCCATACTGGATGCGAAGTTCGCGCCAGCAAAGCCGCATAGCAGAGAGATGATGATGAAGACGCTATAAGGCGTGGAGGTATCCTGCACGGCAAAACCCAGCCAGACGCAAGGAATAATCAGAATACCGGTGCTGAACGCCGTCCAGCGACGACCACCGAAGATAGGAACCATAAAGGAGTATGGAACACGTAATAACGCGCCAGAAACCGAAGGCAGCGCAGTCAACATAAATAGCTGATCGGTCGTAAAATTAAAACCGACTTTCGGTAAGTTCACCGCAACAGCGCTGAACAACATCCATACGCAAAACGCCAGCAGCAGACAGGGAACGGAAATCCACAGGTTACGGCTGGCAATACGTTGACCGCGTTGTTGCCAGAACGCAGGATCTTCCGGTCGCCAATCTGTAATGACAGCTCCAGTAGCCCTTTCGGGGGCGGATGAGTGACTCATAGACACCTCTGATACTCGTTTCGATGTCTGCCACCTTAGTGTCTGTAGCTAAAGGCAATTTGATGTAAATCAAACGATAAGATAACTTTATCTATCATTGATATTTATCATTACCCATAGTGAGTACAGTGATTTCATAAAAATTATGAGATTTTTCACGGTGCTGTAAAATCCCTACCCTTACCGATGTAAAGCGACTAACCACACGGCAAATAAGGAGTAACTCTTTCCGGGTATGGGTATACTTCAGCCAATAGCCGAGAATACTGCCATTCCAGAATGTATCATCACATTCATTAAGGTTATTGCTCATTTAAAGCCTGAAGGAAGAGGTTTACATGCTTAAACGTTGTCTCTCTCCGCTCACCCTGGTTAATCAGGTTGCGCTTATTGTGTTGCTTTCTACTGCTATTGGACTGGCAGGGATGGCGGTTTCTGGCTGGCTGGTGCAAGGCGTTCAGGGCAGCGCCCATGCGATCAACAAAGCGGGATCGCTGCGCATGCAAAGTTACCGTCTGTTGGCGGCAGTGCCATTAAGTGAGAAAGACAAGCCCTTAATTAAAGAGATGGAACAAACGGCATTTAGCGCCGAGTTAACTCGAGCAGCAGAACGAGACGAACAACTGGCGCAATTACAGGGTTTACAAGATTACTGGCGTAATGAACTGATCCCTGCACTGATGCGTGCACAAAACCGCGAAACGGTGTCAGCGGATGTCAGCCAGTTTGTTGCCGGGCTTGATCAGCTGGTATCTGGTTTTGACCGCACCACGGAAATGCGCATTGAGACAGTGGTACTGGTCCATCGGGTAATGGCGGTATTTATGGCACTTTTACTGGTGTTCACTATTATCTGGTTGCGGGCGCGACTGCTACAACCGTGGCGGCAACTGCTGGCAATGGCGAGTGCCGTCAGTCATCGCGATTTTACCCAACGCGCGAACATCAGCGGGCGCAACGAAATGGCGATGCTTGGAACTGCATTGAACAATATGTCTGCAGAACTGGCCGAAAGTTATGCCGTACTTGAGCAGCGGGTTCAGGAGAAAACCGCCGGGCTGGAGCATAAAAATCAGATCCTCTCTTTTTTATGGCAGGCTAACCGCCGTTTGCATTCCCGCGCCCCGCTGTGTGAACGCCTGTCACCTGTACTCAACGGCTTACAGAATTTAACCCTGCTACGTGATATCGAACTGCGGGTGTATGACACTGATGATGAAGAGAATCATCAGGAGTTTACCTGCCAGCCAGATATGACTTGTGATGATAAAGGCTGCCAGCTCTGCCCGCGCGGCGTATTACCCGTTGGTGATCGCGGCACAACCCTGAAGTGGCGACTGGCTGACTCTCATACGCAGTACGGTATTTTGCTGGCGACCCTGCCGCAGGGGCGTCATCTTAGCCATGATCAACAACAACTGGTGGATACCCTGGTTGAACAACTCACCGCCACGCTGGCGCTGGATCGCCATCAGGAACGTCAGCAACAGTTGATCGTGATGGAAGAGCGTGCCACCATTGCGCGCGAACTGCATGATTCTATTGCCCAATCTCTCTCTTGCATGAAGATGCAGGTGAGTTGTTTACAGATGCAGGGCGATGCGCTGCCAGCAAGCAGCCGCGAACTGTTAAGTCAGATCCGTAACGAACTGAATGCATCCTGGGCGCAGTTGCGTGAATTGCTCACCACATTCCGCTTGCAGCTCACCGAGCCTGGATTACGTCCGGCGCTGGAGGCGAGTTGCGAAGAGTACAGCGCCAAATTTGGCTTCCCGGTGAAGCTGGATTATCAATTGCCGCCTCGTCTGGTGCCTTCACATCAGGCAATCCACTTGTTGCAAATTGCCCGTGAGGCATTAAGTAACGCCCTCAAACATTCGCAAGCGAGTGAGGTCGTGGTGACGGTGGCGCAAAACGATAATCAGGTCAAACTGACCGTCCAAGATAACGGCTGCGGCGTGCCTGAAAATGCCATCCGCAGCAATCACTACGGCATGATAATAATGCGCGACCGTGCGCAAAGTTTACGAGGCGATTGCCGCGTCCGCCGTCGTGAATCAGGTGGCACCGAAGTGGTGGTCACCTTTATTCCCGAAAAAACTTTCACAGACGTCCAAGGAGATACCCATGAGTAATCAGGAACCGGCTACTATCCTGCTGATCGACGATCACCCGATGCTGCGAACTGGCGTAAAACAGCTTATCAGTATGGCACCAGATATCACCGTGGTTGGCGAAGCGAGTAATGGCGAACAGGGTATTGAACTGGCGGAGTCTCTTGATCCCGATCTGATCCTGTTAGATCTCAATATGCCCGGCATGAACGGTCTGGAAACGCTGGATAAACTGCGCGAAAAGTCCCTCTCAGGGCGCATTGTGGTATTCAGCGTCTCTAACCATGAAGAAGATGTGGTCACCGCACTGAAACGCGGCGCGGATGGTTATCTGTTAAAAGATATGGAACCGGAAGATCTGCTGAAAGCATTGCATCAGGCAGCTGCTGGCGAAATGGTATTAAGCGAAGCATTAACGCCTGTTCTGGCCGCCAGCTTGCGCGCTAACCGTACCACTACTGAGCGCGATGTTAACCAGTTAACCCCACGCGAGCGCGATATTCTCAAGCTGATTGCCCAGGGTTTGCCGAACAAGATGATTGCCCGCCGCCTGGATATCACCGAAAGCACAGTAAAAGTGCACGTCAAGCACATGCTGAAGAAAATGAAACTCAAGTCTCGCGTGGAAGCAGCGGTATGGGTGCATCAGGAGCGCATTTTCTGATTACGGTTCCCAGCGCAGTTCGTCGTTTGACAATGCATCGAACGGTTCGACAAGCGTTAGCGTGATCTCATTGGAGGAGACACGCTGCCCCTGGTTATCTTCCACCACCACCGACAATCGCCAGTGATTGCTTGCCCCTTCCCCGTTCTGCCAGTCAGGCATGATCAGCGTCCAGCCCTCCGCGCTGTTGGCTTGTGCGCCCGGCGTCAAACTTAATATCTGCGTATCGCCCTGCCAAATCAGTTGCCGAATACCGTAACGACTGCGGATTTGTAATTTCAGCGGCACTGTTTCGCCAGGTTTTAGATCCCACGGCGGTGTCGCCAGAAACACCGTTAACGTTTTTCGCTGTCGGTACTCAAGAGTCGGTAGATTATTTCGCTGCGGATTGTCATAGCGACTACCACGTAACGACTGACTTTCGGCAACCTCGCCCGCAGAAAGTTGTTTTTTGAGCGGTACACCAAAGCGGTAATTAAGATTCAGCCCGAGGTTATTTTGATTCTCGCCACTTTCACCCTGTTTATGCTGGGCCGTCACAGTGACTAATGGCACAGGGGTGTAATTTAATCCCAGACTCAACGCGACGGGATTGTGATAACCCGTACCAGAGTTAAACAAATCAACACGATCACCAAAATACTGTTCTAGGCTGACACTGGTATTGAGGTGTTGATAGAACGGCATGCGCATCCGAGCTGTCAGGTCGTACCCGCGCGCCATCCGTTGTTCCTGCGTGGCTGTCTGTTCATGCCATGCAGCAAACGGCTGATAAAAGTTTGCCAATAATCGCAAATATTCGCCCCACGCTTCGGCACCAAAGCCCGCTCGCTGAAGATTTTCGTCCAGCAAGTTGTCATAAAAAGTGTTATAACCCACCAGCCAGTTGCCGCGCGCCCAGCGTTGCCCAACGCCCACATTGCTCACCAACCCATTATCCTGCTGAGTAAGACCAAGCTGGCTCCAGGTGAGATAACGATCATTATCTTGTAACGGCACAAACCAGCTTCCACGACTGCCGGTGAAATGTCCTTCGTTATCCACTTTGACGTCAACACTGGCATTTCCCCACGGTGATAGCCAGGACTCTACGTGCTGATTAACCTGTTGACTAAGCGCGTCGCGGACTTTTCCCAATGCGAAAGCTTTTGCCTGCTCGCCAGTATCCAGCCCGTTATCATTCATACTGGTTTCGCCGAAATCTTTCACAATTTCAGCAAAGTGTTTTTCCCCATCATGATTTTCGGGAGCCATGCCTAAATCCGGCAGACCATCATTGTTATTATCAAAGGGATTTGCCGCTTTTTGCTCGAAGGTAGATTGTGCGTTAGCTGTACCGCCTGCTACAAGCAAGAGTAAATAAAACGGGATAATGCGAGGAACGAAACGGCTCAAAACGTCGGTAACTTCCGGTAATAATGAAAACCATAGCCTTAAAGAATAACGATTACTGGCAACTTTTGTCGTATTTTCTCGCGCTTTCAGGAAAATCCTTAAAAATGTGACCGATTGGTCAGACGCTGCTGAAGCAGTAAGATAGAAGATGAGTGTCTAATTCCCTGAATACAGGAGTAAATAATGCAAAAAATCGTGATCGTTGCCAATGGCGCACCTTACGGGAGCGAATCCTTGTTTAACAGCTTGCGGCTGGCCATTGCGTTACGAGAGCAGGAGAGCAATCTGGATCTGCGTCTGTTCCTCATGTCTGATGCGGTCACAGCCGGGTTGCGCGGGCAAAAACCAGGGGAAGGCTACAACATTCAGCAAATGCTGGAGATCCTTACCGCTCAGAATGTACCGGTGAAATTGTGCAAAACCTGTACCGACGGGCGCGGGATTAGTACACTTCCTCTGATTGATGGGGTGGAAATCGGTACTCTTGTGGAACTGGCGCAATGGACGCTGTCAGCCGATAAAGTGCTCACATTTTAATGTTTGAGGGGGCGTCTGACGCCCCACTATGCGGGAAGTTTACTCAGGCGAATCCCGGCCGTAACACACCATCCGGATAATTCTCCGCCAGCAGTTTTTTTACCGATACCAGCAAATCATTCAGCCCATCGTCCTGCATTCCCAGTTTGATAAGCTCCTGTTCCAGTGAAAACAGGTATTGTGCGTTGGTTCCCAGCGGACCGCTCGCCGCCGCAATCAACGGCGCGATGACCTGAGCGCGAGTGTCAGATTCATATTCTGGATGTCGCGGGTCCATAATAAACACAATGGCGTTTACTGTGCATCCATCATCAAGATCAAGCTGACACCAGGTTGGCAGATAACAGCCGGTAATCATCTCGCGCTTCCACAACAGGGTTAGTTCCTGCTCCAGCGTCTCTTCTGGCAGTCGATAGGCGACGCCTGTAGTGCGTCCGCCCTCTTTCAGTGCAAGCATCCGTCCCGGCTGGTGCGCAGTCCCGCGCCCGGCGGTCAGGCGCAGGCAAAACGCGCGATGCCATCCAACCAGTGTACCGGTGCACGACTCGGTAAACTCCAGTGCCGGATTCCACATCAACGATCCATAACCGAAGATCCACACCGGTCCCTCATCAGGTCGACAAGCCAGCGTCGCCGCCAGCGAAGCCGCTCGTTGCTCTGCTGACCATAAGAGTGATTCTTCAATGGCACCAAATGCCGTTTTACAATCGGCATTCATCAAGAAATCACGCGTTATCACCTTACACCTCCGCCACTGCATACTTCCCTGCGACAACTTTTTGGTGTCTTCCGGACATTTTTACTGCTCATTTTGAAACCACTAACGGGACAATATGCAATCCACGGACCACTTGCAAGGCAACACCGCACGAATAGCTTTAACTAAGCTACCGGTTTTACGATTTTTTATGCCATTTATCATCATCCCCTTTGGCATATTCATGCTTCACAGCAGCCCAGGCCACTTTATGCGCGGTTTCTTCGCGGCTGGCGTCATCACGCCGATCGTCTTTATCTTTATATTGATCCCATGCGCTGTTGAACGCTTCTTTATAGATATCCTGGGCATGAGACGGTAGAACGTGCTTTACGCTTTCCGGCAGATCGCTTTTCGTTTTATACGGCATCGTTGACTCCTTTTACAAAGTTGAACATTAAGTGTGGTCAACAATATCTACTCTTGCCAAAACATAAGAATTTTCATGTCAGACTGTTCTTAAGAAACGCTAAAACAAACATTGTCTAAACGTAATACTTATTTTTATGTCCCAATGAGTAAAAAATCGATAGCGGGGTAAAAATTCGTAAAATGTTACCGATATCCAGACACTTTCTGTTATTTTTCCTACCTATTTTTTACATTTTCGATAAATTCATCTGCAAAGGGATAACCATAATGTCAAATGCTCAAGAGGCGGTAAAAACCCGCCACAAGGAGACTTCGCTTATTTTCCCGGTTCTGGCGCTGGTAGTGCTGTTCCTGTGGGGAAGCAGCCAGACACTACCAGTGGTCATTGCCATCAATCTTCTTGCGCTTATTGGTATTTTAAGTAGCGCCTTTAGTGTTGTCCGTCATGCGGACGTATTAGCCCATCGCCTGGGAGAACCTTACGGTTCGCTTATTCTTAGCCTTTCAGTGGTTATTCTTGAAGTCAGTTTGATTTCAGCTTTAATGGCAACCGGCGACGCCGCGCCAACGCTAATGCGTGATACGCTCTATTCAATCATTATGATTGTTACCGGTGGGCTGGTTGGCTTTTCATTATTGTTGGGCGGTCGTAAGTTTGCCACCCAATATATGAATCTGTTTGGTATCAAGCAGTATTTAATTGCGCTGTTCCCCCTGGCGATAATCGTACTGGTATTTCCAATGGCTCTGCCTGCGGCGAATTTTTCAACCGGTCAGGCGTTACTGGTAGCATTAATTTCTGCGGCAATGTATGGCGTATTTTTGCTGATCCAGACCAAAACGCATCAAAGTTTGTTTGTCTACGAGCACGAAGATGACAGTGATGACGACGACCCGCATCACGGTAAACCGTCTGCCCATAGCAGCGTGTGGCATGCTATCTGGTTGATTATCCATCTGATTGCCGTTATTGCAGTCACCAAAATGAATGCCAGCCCGCTGGAGACATTGCTCGACAGCATGAATGCCCCTGTCGCCTTTACTGGCTTCCTGGTGGCTCTGTTGATTCTGTCGCCGGAAGGTTTAGGTGCGTTAAAAGCAGTGTTGAACAACCAGGTCCAGCGCGCGATGAATCTGTTCTTTGGTTCAGTGTTAGCAACCATTTCGCTTACCGTACCTGTCGTCACGCTAATTGCCTTTATGACGGGTAACGAATTACAGTTTGCACTTGGTGCGCCAGAAATGGTGGTGATGGTGGCCTCTTTAGTGCTGTGCCATATCTCCTTCTCCACCGGACGTACTAACGTGCTCAATGGCGCAGCGCATCTGGCACTGTTTGCCGCCTATTTGATGACGATATTTGCCTGACAGTTATATCTCCTCCGATGACGGAAATCGGGGGAGATAAGATAAATTCCTGCTTATTGTATTTCTTCATACTACCTAGACAGCTCGTTAATCAGAATTGCGAGCCTGTACCACAACCTGCACGAAACCACTGCAACAGCTGTTGAAAAGCCGGAATGTACTCTTTATTGCAAACATTTCAGGGATGAAGTGAAGATGAATTGAGACGTAGTATCCACACCAAGCCGGAATTATCCGGTGAGGCGCAATGTTGCGGGGGCTTTATCCCTGGTGGCATTGGTTGCTGGAAAGAGAAAACCCCCGCA
>NZ_MDGW01000287.1:0-1836 GCF_001712525.1 Shigella sp. FC1661 | reverse complement strand
CGTCTTCTGAGCCTGCTGTCGGCCTTTGAGGTCGTGGTATGGATGACGGATGGCTGGCCGCTGTATGAATCACGCCTGAAGGGAAAGCTGCACGTTATCAGCAAGCGTTACACTCAGCGCATTGAGCGACATAATCTGAATCTGAGACAACATCTGGCAAGGCTGGGACGGAAGTCACTGTCGTTCTCAAAATCGGTGGAGCTGCATGACAAGGTCATCGGGCATTATCTGAACATAAAACACTATCAGTAAGTTGGAGTCATTACCCTGGACACCGTTGACGTAAAAAAGAAAGGCGTGCATACCCGCTATTTAATATTACTGATTATTTTTATTGTTACCGCCGTTAACTACGCCGATCGTGCAACGCTGTCTATTGCTGGTACCGAAGTGGCAAAAGAGTTGCAGTTAAGTGCGGTTTCGATGGGTTACATCTTCTCCGCTTTTGGCTGGGCCTACCTGCTGATGCAAATTCCCGGCGGCTGGCTGCTTGATAAGTTTGGCTCGAAAAAAGTTTACACCTACAGCCTCTTTTTCTGGTCGCTATTCACCTTCCTGCAAGGCTTTGTTGATATGTTCCCGCTGGCCTGGGCAGGGATCTCTATGTTCTTTATGCTCGGCTTCTCGGAAGCGCCATCATTCCCGGCGAACGCCCGTATTGTCGCCGCCTGGTTCCCGACGAAAGAACGTGGTACTGCCTCCGCCATCTTTAACTCGGCGCAATATTTCTCGCTGGCGCTCTTTTCGCCTCTGCTTGGCTGGCTGACTTTCGCCTGGGGCTGGGAGCACGTCTTCACCGTTATGGGGGTGATTGGTTTTGTGCTGACGGCGCTGTGGATCAAGTTGATTCATAACCCGACAGATCACCCACGTATGTCTGCGGAAGAGCTGAAGTTTATCTCTGAAAATGGCGCGGTGGTCGATATGGACCACAAAAAGCCGGGCAGCGCGGCAGCAAGCGGTCCCAAACTGCATTACATCAAGCAATTGCTCTCTAACCGCATGATGTTGGGCGTATTTTTCGGACAATATTTTATCAACACCATCACCTGGTTCTTCCTCACCTGGTTCCCGATTTATCTGGTGCAGGAAAAAGGCATGTCGATTCTGAAAGTGGGTCTGGTCGCCTCGATTCCGGCACTGTGTGGTTTTGCGGGCGGCGTGCTGGGAGGTGTCTTCTCGGATTATCTGATCAAACGCGGTTTATCCCTGACCCTGGCACGTAAGCTACCGATTGTGCTGGGAATGTTGCTGGCTTCCACCATCATCTTATGTAACTACACCAACAACACCACGCTGGTGGTCATGCTGATGGCGCTGGCTTTTTTTGGCAAAGGATTTGGTGCTCTGGGCTGGCCGGTGATTTCTGACACCGCGCCGAAAGAGATTGTTGGCCTCTGTGGCGGCGTCTTTAACGTCTTTGGCAATGTTGCCTCCATTGTCACTCCACTGGTGATTGGCTACCTGGTAAGTGAACTGCACTCCTTCAATGCAGCACTGGTTTTCGTGGGATGTTCAGCGCTGATGGCGATGGTCTGCTACCTCTTCGTAGTTGGCGACATTAAACGTATGGAATTGCAGAAATAAGCAAAGGTATAAGCGATGAATAACGATGTTTTCCCGGTAATGCTGCCAACTTACTGATTTAGTGTATGATGGTGATTTTAAGGTGCTTGCGTGGCTTCCATTTCCATCAGATGTCCTTCCTGCTCCGCTACTGAAGGCGTGGTGCGTAACGGCAAAAGCACTGCCGGACATCAGCGCTATCTCTGCTCTCACTGCCGTAAAACATGGCAACTGCAGTTCACTTACACCGCTTCTCAACCCGGTACGCAC
>NZ_MDGW01000286.1:0-1881 GCF_001712525.1 Shigella sp. FC1661 | reverse complement strand
TGCCCGTTGACGGACTTCGGGGGAAAAACGAGTATTTTTAGTCATCCTGTTTACCTCTTTCTCAGGAAGTTTAGTCTCCAGGATTCCCGGGGCGGTTCACTTAACAAAAGGGTGAATGCTGAAAGGTTGCTATGGCGGCCAGAGTGATGACAAAGACAGGTAAGACCGTGACTCACTAAACCTGAACAGTATTTTGGGCTTGAAGTCCGCCGTGAAAATAAGGGGTGAGTCGGCGAATTACATAGGGGCTCGCAGCGTTACGGCTGCAATAAAGCCGGATATAAAGCTGCAACCAACCCGTCATGTCAAAACAATGGATGCCTTGCAAACGGGATGCGTTCATATAAATACTGTGGGCCGATCGTGACGGGTTATGCCTGTTCGCCAAACGCCTGGAACGGGGCCGCTTCGTCTGGCCGGTGACCCGGGAAGGGAAAGTGCACCTGACGCCAGCTCAGTTATCCATGCTACTGGAGGGGATCGCGTGGCAACATCCCAAACGGACAGAACGGCCTGGCATCCGGATATAACCCGTGATAAAACAAGGGAATGAACAATGAACTCCCCGATGATATTGAGCTGCTTAAAGCCATGTTGCGTAAGCAACAGAGTCGGCTTCGACAGTATGCCTGTCAGGTCGCGGGCTATGAGCAGGAAATTGAACGGCTGAAAGCGCAACTCGACAGGTTGCGTCGTATGCTGTTCGGCCAGAGTTCAGAGAAAAAGCGTCATAAGCTTGAAAATCAGATCCGACAGGCAGAAAAACGACTGTCGGAACTGGAAAACCGACTGAACACAGCCAGAAATCTTCTGGAAGATGCATCGTCAGTCACAGATTCACCTGACACCAGTCCCCCGTCAGAAAACCCGATCGCCAGTAAGCCTGAATCCCCGGGACGAAAATCTTCACGAAAACCGCTGCCGGCAGAACTTCCCCGGGAGACACATCGCCTTCTGCCTGCTGAAACCAGTTGCCCGGCCTGTGGAGGTGTTCTGAAAGAAATGGGGGAAACAATCTCAGAGCAACTGGATATCATTAATACCGCCTTTAAAGTTATCGAAACCATACGTCCCAAACTGGCCTGTAGCCGGTGTGATGTCATCGTTCAGGCACCACTTCCCCCTAAACCGATCGAACGCGGTTATGCCAGTGCAGGGTTACTTGCACGGATCCTGGTCAGCAAATATATGGAACATATCCCTTTATATCGCCAGTCAGAAATATACGCGCGACAGGGCGTGGAGCTGAGCCGTAATACCATGGTGCGCTGGGTATCAGAAATGGCAGACAAACTCCGTCCTCTGTATATAGCGCTGAATGACTATGTTCTGGAGGCAGGAAAGGTGCACGCAGATGACACTCCGGTGAAAGTACTGGCCCCGGGGAACGGAAAGACGAAAACGGGTCGTCTGTGGGTATACGTCAGGGATGATCGTAATGCGGGTTCATCCCTGCCGGCAGCCGTCTGGTTCGCGTATTCGGCAGATCGCAAAGGAGAACATCCGCAGCTCCACCTGGCAAAGTATCAGGGCGTACTGCAGGCTGATGCCTATGCAGGTTATAACGTACTGTACGAAACGGGCCGGGTGAAGGAAGCCGGGTGCCTGGCCCACGCCCGCCGAAAAATCCATGACGAGGATGTGCGCCGTCCGACAGAAATGACTCAGGAAGCGCTCAGACGGATAGCAGAGTTATACGACATAGAAGCGGAGATACGTGGCAGTCCGGCAGAGGAACGGCTTGCAGTCAGAAAAGCCAGAAGCGTCCAGTTGATGCAGTCATTGTACGACTGGATACAGTTGCAGAGGAAAACGCTGTCGAAACATGCGGAGATGGCGAAGGCGTTCGACTATATCCTGAATCACTGGAATGCGCTGAAC
>NZ_MDGW01000285.1:0-1884 GCF_001712525.1 Shigella sp. FC1661 | reverse complement strand
AAGTGTCTATACCGATTACTTGATGATCAGGTTGTGTTGAATAAACGCGCATTCTTCGGTGCTTTTTTAATCTTTTGGGGATTTAAATTCCTATCGATGAACTGTCGATATGAAAAAGCGAGCATCATACTGACGTCAAACAAAGGGGTCGCAGACTGGGGAGAAATGTTCGGAGATCACGTGCTGGCAACAGCGATCCTAGATCGGCTGCTACACGCTGAATATCAAAGGAGAGAGTTACCGGTTAAAAGAGAAACGTAAAGCTGGAGTGCTGACCAAAAACACAACGCCAATCAGTGATGATGAAATGGTGAAAAACGGACAGCATCAGTAACGAAAGTATCTTAGCAGGCATGAAAATCGTCCGCATCCCCTAAACGGTCAAAATGCTTCTGCCGTGAAGGAGGGAGAATGCCATCTCATCACTTATATCTGGCGAATGAAACACAGATGGTCGGCCTTGCCCCCAAACACACGGCGGTGCAAAATGGAATGGCAGAAAACTTCGTCAAAACGATGAAATATGATTAAATCAGTGTTATGTTCGAACCTGACGTGTTAACAGCAGTAAAGTAGTCTCGCGAAGGTGTTCAAACATTATAATGAATGGCATCCTCATAGTGCGCAGGGTTATAGCTTGCTGCGGAAATATCTGAAGCGACGTACCAGTAATGGGGAAAATGATAGCTGGTTTCTGAAAATATAGAGGAAAATGTGATATATATATCCTGTTAATATTTAAGGAGAATATAAAATGAAAGTCTCGTTTAAGTCTTTAGGCTATATTTTTCATGATATATATAATAAAAAACACACTATCGATGAGTTCAACGATGTGGTAAGAAAAGCAGTTTTATCAGGTAAAATTAACGAGCTGAATGCATGTCATAAAGTGGCAATTTTTCTTGCCGAAAAAGACAATGAGATAACAAAGAAAGACAAAGCCAAGATAATAGATACATTAACTGAAAACTATTCCATTGAATTTCAACAATTAATGAATATTAGTGAGCGCACGTTAAATTCATCTTTATATATTACTCCTGGTGAAAGTGGTTTTGTCAGTTTTGTTAATCGTGAAGGAAAAATATGTCATACTGCATATGTAAAATCATCAGATAATAGCATGGCATATTACCATGCAAATTATAGCAGCATTGACAAATATATTACGGATATGTGCGGCCTTATTTGTATGAGGCATATTGAGTCTACTTGCATTATTTTTTATATGCTTGATGAAAAAGTTTTATCTGCCATTGCTGAATTTATGAATGAAAAAGGATGGCGGGCTGCGTTTTGTTCAGCAAAGAACTTATATAAATGTGTTTAATTTTAGAAAAACTATTTGGTAAAATCCAACAAGAGTCGAGAGGTTCGCGTTGCTTCAGCAGGGCCTCAGCCTGTTCAACCAGACTCAGTTGCAGGTCGTGACGCAGATTTAGTGGTGGTGGTTGATTGTCAGATACCAGCCGATGATCTTGTAGTGCATATCATCAGACTTTGAGAAGCATATGGTTTTGCGGGTAAGCCGCTTAAGATGTGTCCGCAGGTTCAGATTATGTCGCTCTATCCGCTGAGTGCATTTCTTGCTTATAACATGACTGGTTGAGGACAATAAAGTTCGGTATACCGGCTCAGGCATCGGTCATGTAGAAGGCAATGCTAAACTGGCTCAGCAAACTAAGAGCAGCGCGCATCCACTTACCCAATGCGGTTGAGAAAATAGCCTTCGATCGCTTTCATGTGGCGAAACAACCGGGTGAGGTGGTGGATAAAACCCGCCAGAATGAACATCCGCATCTTCCTGTTGAAAGTCGTCGTCAGGCAAAGGGAACTCGCTTCCTGTGGCAGCACAGCGATAAATGGATGACCGAATCCAGG
>NZ_MDGW01000284.1:0-1888 GCF_001712525.1 Shigella sp. FC1661 | reverse complement strand
ATACCTGACACATCGCTTCAATGGGAAATTGTTGTCGCCATTGTTCGATTAACGCGTATTTTTCAGCGACTCCTGTGCAAAATACGCTGTTGCTTTTTTTAATATATCTCGCTCAAGGCGAGCTTCATTTAACGCCTTACGCAGTTGCAGAATTTCAGATTCCAGTTCAGCCACCGTGCGGGAACCAGGAGTACCGAGCCCTTTTCTGGCGGCGGTAACCCATTGTCCTAAAGTGCCTTCAGGAAGGGATAATCGGGAAGCGCCTTCACTGATCGAAAGTTGATTTTCAAGAACCGTTCTGACAGCTTCGGCTTTGAACTCTTTAGAGTAACGTTGGTTTTTTCTGCTCATTATTAGCTCCTTCTGATGCCATTCTATTTCAGGAAGGAGTGTCCGTTAAACTCAGGCTACCTCAGTTTGAAGGTGGCGAGATCGCGTTCCAGACGAGAGTTGAAGAATGTGTCTTCTTTCATCACCGGCTCGTAGATGATTACTTCAACACCTTTCGCCTTGATACGTTTCATAATTCCCTGAATGGAAGACGCACGGAAGTTATCTGAACCGCTCTTCATAATCAGACGATAAATACCCACCACTTGCGGTTTGCGTGACAAAATGGCATCGGCAATAAAATCTTTACGCGTGCGGTTTGCATCGACAATTGCCGAGATCAGGTTATTCGGCACAGACTGGTAGTTCGCCAGTAACTGCTTGGTATCTTTCGGCAAACAATAGCCACCATAACCAAACGACGGATTGTTGTAATGGTTGCCAATACGCGGATCGAGACAAACACCTTCGATAATCTGACGAGTATTCAGACCTAAACTTTCTGCATAGCTATCCAGTTCATTAAAGTATGCTACGCGCATCGCCAGATAGGTATTAGCAAACAGTTTAATCGCTTCTGCTTCGGTTGAATCGGTGAACAGGGTCGGGATATTTTGCTTAATCGCGCCTTCCTGTAATAACGCCGCAAAACGTTCTGCGCGTTCCGAACGCTCACCAATGACAATACGTGACGGATGAAGGTTATCGTAAAGAGCTTTACCTTCACGGAGGAATTCGGGGGAGAAAATAATATTTTCAGTACGATATTTCTTATGCATCGCTGCGGTAAAACCAACGGGAACCGTGGATTTGATGACCATAACCGCATAAGGATTTATCTCTACTACGTCTTTAATTACTGATTCTACACTGGATGTATTAAAATAATTAGTTTTAGGATCATAGTCGGTTGGAGTGGCGATGATGACATAATCAGCATCCTGGTAGGCTTCATTTGTATCTAATGTGGCATTAAAGTGTATTTTATCTGATTGCAAAAACTGCTGAATTTCCTTATCAACAATAGGAGATATCCGATCATTCAGCATAGCAACGCGTGACGGTAAAATATCTAATGCCACAACCTCATGATTTTGTGCGATTAGAAGCCCGTTTGACAAGCCTACATAGCCAGTACCGGAAATGGTGATTTTCATTTCATGCTCTCAGAATTAACTTAACTGTGAATCATGATGTTTTTAGCATCCTGATAAGAGTTAAAAGTTTTAACGCTACGTCGATAGCTGGTCAACGCAACGAAAAACAATTCAGATTTTCTTTATAAGAATAGCTGATATTTATTAAGTTAATATTAAGCAGTGAAATTTAGTCGTAAGCGTACAGCCTGAACCGTCTGGTCAGAATCTGACGAATTAGACAAAGTGGTGTCCACCAAATAAGTAGTGGGAACCAAAGTGTCAGATATGCAGAAAAATGTGAATCCCGGCAGGCGAAAAGGCTGCCCTAATTATCCTCCCGAATTTAAACAGCAGCTCGTTGCTGCCTCCTGTGAACCCGGGATATCCATCTCAAAACTTGCTCTTGAAAATGGCATTAA
>NZ_MDGW01000283.1:0-1894 GCF_001712525.1 Shigella sp. FC1661 | reverse complement strand
AGAGAATGAATTTAAGGACTGGTTCTCCCTCTGGGGACCATGGCATGCTGTACTGAAGCGTACGGAAGCTGACCGCTGGGCGCAGGCAGAAGAGCAGAAGTATGAGATGCTGGAGAATGAGTACTCTCAGAGGGTGGCTGACCGGCTGAAAGCATCAGGTCTGAGCGGTGATACGGATGCGGAGAGGGAAGCCGGTGCACAGGTGATGCGTGAGACTGAACAGCAGATTTACCGTCAGTTGACTGACGAGGTACTGGCCCTGCGATTGTCTGAAAACGGCTCACGACTGCACCATTCATAATCACGTCGCATAAGCATAAACCGCAGACCGGATTGACTCCGGAAAAACTGTGACCCGATTACGGACCTTAACAACAACCCGTAAATCCTCGCTCAATACCGGCAGGGATTTACGGCGTGCAACTGACTTTTTTGAGGGGCTAACCAACCAGATCGTTTGCTATGGGAATATCGAGACAGTAATGAGTTAAATGATAAAAATTGTTTGAAAATATAGGGGATAAAGATCAATCCAAACTGGATGAAAGTAGAACTGGTCACATTAACATGGGTAGACTGATATAACAATCGACGGTTACTGGAAAGACAGGAACATATTCCTCCAGCTGGAATGAAAACGCCGATAGAGCTCTAGGATTGTTTTTTTAAAGACTTTCTCGTTTTATTTGCATTAATAGACCAAGATATGAATAGTGAGGGGTTAATAAATGAAACCGATCAACAATCATTCTTTTTTTCGTTCCCTTTGTGGCTTATCATGTATATCTCGTTTATCGGTAGAAGAACAGTGTACCAGAGATTACCACCGCATCTGGGATGACTGGGCTAGGGAAGGAACAACAACAGAAAATCGCATCCAGGCGGTTCGATTATTGAAAATATGTCTGGATACCCGGGAGCCTGTTCTCAATTTAAGCTTACTGAAACTACGTTCTTTACCACCACTCCCTTTGCATATACGTGAACTTAATATTTCCAACAATGAGTTAATCTCCCTACCTGAAAATTCTCCGCTTTTGACAGAACTTCATGTAAATGGTAACAACTTGAATATACTCCCGACACTTCCATCTCAACTGATTAAGCTTAATATTTCATTCAATCGAAATTTGTCATGTCTGCCATCATTACCACCATATTTACAATCACTCTCGGCACGTTTTAATAGTCTGGAGACGTTACCAGAGCTTCCATCAACGCTAACAATATTACGTATTGAAGGTAATCGCCTTACTGTCTTGCCTGAATTGCCTCATAGACTACAAGAACTCTTTGTTTCCGGCAACAGACTACAGGAACTACCAGAATTTCCTCAGCGCTTAAAATATTTGAAGGTAGGTGAAAATCAACTACGCAGATTATCCAGATTACCGCAAGAACTATTGACACTGGATGTTTCCAATAACCTACTAACTTCATTACCCGAAAATATAATCACATTGCCCATTTGTACGAATGTTAACATTTCAGGGAATCCATTGTCGACTCGCGTTCTGCAATCCCTGCAAAGATTAACCTCTTCGCCGGACTACCACGGCCCGCAGATTTACTTCTCCATGAGTGACGGACAACAGAATACACTCCATCGCCCCCTGGCTGATGCCGTGACAGCATGGTTCCCGGAAAACAAACAATCTGATGTATCACAGATATGGCATGCTTTTGAACATGAAGAGCACGCCAACACCTTTTCCGCGTTCCTTGACCGCCTTTCCGATACCGTCTCTGCACGCAATACCTCCGGATTCCGTGAACAGGTCGCTGCATGGCTGGAAAAACTCAGTGCCTCTGCGGAGCTTCGACAGCAGTCTTTCGCTGTTGCTGCTGATGCCACTGAGAGCTGTGAGGACCGTGTCGCGCTCACATGGAACAA
>NZ_MDGW01000282.1:0-1902 GCF_001712525.1 Shigella sp. FC1661 | reverse complement strand
CAGTTGCCCGGCATCCAACGCCATTCATGGCCATATCAATAATTTTCTGGTGCGTACCGGGTTGAGAAGCGGTGTAAGTGAACTGCAGTTGCCATGTTTTACGGCAGTGAGAGCAGAGATAGCGCTGATGTCCGGCAGTGCTTTTGCCGTTACGCACCACCCCGTCAGTAGCTGAACAGGAGGGACAGCTGATAGAAACAGAAGCCACTGGAGCACCTCAAAAACACCATCATACACTAAATCAGTAAGTTGGCAGCATCACCGAAGCCGGCAAGTTGATTATCGGCCCCTGGTATACCCAGACCGATACCACGATTGTTTCTGCGGAATCCATCGTCCGTAATCTGATGTACGGAATGCGTGACTGCCTCGCGTTTGGCGAGCCGATGAAAATAGGTTATTTACCAGATTCCTTTGGCATGTCCGGGCAACTGCCGCATATCTACAATGGATTTGGCATTACCCGCACCATGTTCTGGCGCGGATGTTCGGAGCGCCACGGTACTGATAAAACCGAGTTTTTGTGGCAAAGCAGTGACGGTAGCGAAGTGACGGCGCAGGTGCTGCCGCTGGGCTACGCCATCGGTAAGTACTTACCTGCCGACGAAAACGGATTACGTAAACGCCTCGACAGTTATTTTGACGTGCTGGAAAAAGCGTCTGTAACCAAAGAGATTTTGCTGCCGAATGGTCATGACCAGATGCCATTGCAGCAAAATATCTTCGAAGTGATGGATAAGCTACGTGAGATCTACCCTCAACGTAAGTTTGTGATGAGCCGCTTTGAAGAGGTATTTGAGAAGATCGAAGCGCAGCGTGAAAGTCTGGCCACCCTGAAAGGTGAATTTATCGATGGCAAATATATGCGCGTACATCGCACCATCGGTTCCACGCGCATGGATATCAAAATTGCCCACGCACGTATTGAAAATAAGATTGTTAATCTGCTGGAACCGCTGGCAACGCTGGCCTGGACGTTGGGTTTTGAATACCACCACGGCTTGCTGGAGAAAATGTGGAAAGAGATCTTAAAAAATCATGCCCACGACAGTATCGGTTGTTGTTGCAGTGACAAAGTTCATCGCGAAATTGTCGCCCGCTTCGAACTGGCTGAAGACATGGCGGATAATCTGCTGCGTTTCTACATGCGCAAAATTGCCGATAACATGCCACAGAGTGATGCCGACAAACTCGTGCTGTTTAACCTGATGCCCTGGCCGCGGGAAGAAGTTATTAACACCACTGTGCGGCTGCGCGCCAGCCAGTTTAATCTACGAGA
Organism: Shigella sp. FC1661; assembly: GCF_001712525.1. Lineage (NCBI taxonomy): Bacteria > Pseudomonadati > Pseudomonadota > Gammaproteobacteria > Enterobacterales > Enterobacteriaceae > Shigella > Shigella sp. FC1661. The sequence goes on along the minus strand of NZ_MDGW01000282.1, from coordinate 623 downwards.
CGATCGCAGCCTGTACCGTATTTTATTCGTCATGCCCGTGAGATCGATCCAGGCCTAATCGATCGGCAAATAGTTCATTACGGTAATTACGATCCCTTTATGGAGTTTGATATACAGATCAACCAGATTGTCCCTTCTATGGGCTATCGCACGCTTTATATCGAAGCGAATCAGCCTGGCAACGTGATTGCGGCAAAAAGTGACGCTGAAGGGATACTGGAAAATGCTTTCTGGCAAATTGCGCTCAATGAGGATGGTTCTCTGCAACTGGTAGATAAAGACAGCGGTGTGCGCTATGACCGAGTATTGCAAATTGGGTAATGACTCCAACTTACTGATAGTGTTTTATGTTCAGATAATGCCCGATGACCTTGTCATGCAGCTCCACCGATTTTGAGAACGACAGTGACTTCCGTCCCAGCCTTGCCAGATGTTGTCTCAGATTCAGATTATGTCGCTCAATGCGCTGAGTGTAACGCTTGCTGATAACGTGCAGCTTTCCCTTCAGGCGTGATTCATACAGCGGCCAGCCATCCGTCATCCATACCACGACCTCAAAGGCCGACAGCAGGCTCAGAAGACGCTCCAGTGTGGCCAGAGTGCGTTCACCGAAGACGTGCGCC
>NZ_MDGW01000281.1:0-1944 GCF_001712525.1 Shigella sp. FC1661 | reverse complement strand
AAATCGTGTTGAGGCTAACGCCCATAATGCGTGCAGTTGCCCGGCATCCAACGCCATTCATGGCCATATCAATAATTTTCTGGTGCGTACCGGGTTGAGAAGCGGTGTAAGTGAACTGTAGTTGCCATGTTTTACGGCAGTGAGAGCAGAGATAGCGCTGATGTCCGGCAGTGCTTTTGCCGTTACGCACCACCCCGTCAGTAGCTGAACAGGAGGGACAGCTGATAGAAACAGAAGCCACTGGAGCACCTCAAAAACACCATCATACACTAAATCAGTAAGTTGGCAGCATCACCCTCGGCGTTTACCTTAAGCGCCGCATTTGTGACCACCGGTTTAGGTAAACGTATTGCCTATCTGCTGATTGGTAAAATCGGTAACACCACGCTGGGTCTGGGTTACGTTACGGTATTCCTCGATCTGGTACTGGCTCCGGCAACACCGTCTAACACCGCGCGTGCGGGCGGCATTGTGTTACCGATCATCAACAGCGTGGCGGTGGCTTTGGGGTCCGAACCGGAAAAAAGTCCGCGTCGTGTCGGACATTACCTGATGATGTCCATTTACATGGTCACCAAAACCACCAGCTATATGTTCTTTACCGCAATGGCGGGGAACATTCTGGCGCTGAAAATGATCAACGATATTCTGCACCTGCAAATTAGCTGGGGTGGATGGGCGCTGGCCGCCGATTGCCGGGCATCATTATGCTGCCCGGCAATCCGCTGGTAATTTACACCATGTATCCACCAGAAATTAAAAAGGTGGATAACAAAACCATCGCTAAAGCGGGCCTTGCCGAACTGGGACCGATGAAAATCCGCGAAAAAATGCTGCTCGGTGTCTTTGTGCTGGCGCTACTGGGCTGGATTTTCAGTAAGTCTCTGGGGGTTGATGAATCCACTGTGGCAATCGTTGTTATGGCGACCATGCTGCTGCTGGGTATCGTTACCTGGGAAGACGTGGTTAAAAATAAAGGCGGCTGGAATACCTTAATCTGGTACGGCGGTATTATCGGATTAAGCTCCTTATTATCGAAAGTTAAATTCTTCGAATGGTTAGCTGAAGTCTTTAAAAATAACCTGGCATTTGATGGTCACGGTAACGTTGCTTTCTTCGTTATTATTTTCCTCAGCATTATCGTGCGTTATTTCTTCGCTTCCGGTAGTGCCTATATCGTTGCTATGTTACCGGTATTTGCCATGCTGGCGAACGTCTCCGGCGCACCGTTAATGTTAACCGCGCTGGCACTGTTGTTCTCCAACTCCTATGGCGGCATGGTTACTCACTATGGCGGCGCGGCAGGTCCGGTCATCTTTGGCGTGGGTTATAACGATATTAAATCCTGGTGGTCGGTGCGGTACTGACGATATTAACCTTCCTGGTGCATATCACCCTCGGCGTGTGGTGGTGGAATATGCTGATCGGCTGGAACATGCTGTAAATATTCTCGTCATACTTCAAGTTGCATGTGCTGCGTCTGCGTTCGCTCACCCCAGTCACTTACTTATGTAAGCTCCTGGGGATTCACTCGCTTGTCGCCTTCCTGCAACTCAAATTATTTAGAGTATATCCATTTATTATCTTTCTGCGCACTTCACGGTGCGCAGATATCTGGAGCATTTGATGATCAAGTTATCTGAAAAAGGGTAATGCTGCCAACTTACTGATTTAGTGTATGATGGTGTTTTTGAGGTGCTCCAGTGGCTTCTGTTTCTATCAGCTGTCCCTCCTGTTCAGCTACTGACGGGGTGGTGCGTAACGGCAAAAGCACTGCCGGACATCAGCGCTATCTCTGCTCTCACTGCCGTAAAACATGGCAACTACAGTTCACTTACACCGCTTCTCAACCCGGTACGCACCAGAAAATTATTGATATGGCCATGAATGGCGTTGGATGCCGGGCAACTGCACGCATTATGGGCGTTAGCCTCAACACGATTT
>NZ_MDGW01000280.1:0-2024 GCF_001712525.1 Shigella sp. FC1661 | reverse complement strand
CCTAACACCACAGCCGCCTTACTACAATAAAAAGCCTTCACTGCGGAAGGCGTCTGTAACAACCGAACTGATAGTCTGCCAGACCCGCCATAACCAGCTGGGTCAGTATTAACTGGCAGCGTTCGCGTGAAAGGTAAGTATTCTGCGCTATCTCCCCGACTGTCGCCGGTTCGGTAACGCTTAATTCATTAAACACCACTCTGGCGGTTTCTGTCATATCCTGCTGTTTTAGCATGTCTTTTTCCCTTTTCCGGTTAACGTGACACACCAATAACTCTTGTCGAAAAAGCCAGCAAGCTGAAAGACAGGTATTCACCGCCACCAGCGCGTTTACTGTACTGACGCGATTTCAGTCATAAAAAACCCGCCAGGCGGCGGGGTGTAAAAAATCTTCTAACGTCAGGCATAAAACGCCCATCATTAGAGCAAATTTACCACAGATTCGGGAAAAATCAACAACACTATCGCGTTACCCTCTTTAACTGCCGCTCCGCCCATGCCTCTTCAATGTCAAACCGAACCACCAACGTATCGTAAAAGCGTTTCACTGATTTTTTCCACGTATCAAGCGTGATAGCACTCGTCACTTTGCATATGGCATTAAATGCCTCCGTTGATGGTAGTCTTTCACAGCCACGACCACCACAACGCTGGCAGTCTCTGATAACAGGCATACCACGTTTTACCGACTCTTCACGATGAATGGCGACACCACGCCCACGGCAATCCTTACAGGCGGTGGAAACCTCACCCTTTCCGCCACACTCCGGACAGGCAACTTTTACCACCTCCCTGACTTTTTTCCATTCTTCCCAGTAAGACGGATACACGCCTTTTGTGCACTTTGCCCACACTGGTGGCTTACCATCCGGATACTGGATCTTGTTTGTAAAAACCTCGCTTTCAATAAATTTTTTTCCGTGACAGCAGGGGCACTGTTTTTTGCTCGCCGCGCTACGGGCATAATCTTCAAACGCATACGAAGCCATAATGCGCATCACTACCGGTTTTATTTCTGCCGGAAGTTTTCTCAACGCCGCTACACGATCGCACCGACTGAGTGCATAATCTGCCAGTAATTCTGTTGCCCGCGCCCTGTCATTCATACTGATGCCCATTTTCCCCAGGAACGCAGAAAACCCCATCTCAGCCCGATTCTGTGTCATGCCCTGCGCGGCCATCACATCAGTGATACTCAGCGCATCTTTTGACGTTGAGGCCGATGCATCGGTCAGGCTAGGGGATTTTGGGGAGTAGTATTTCGGTAAATCTTCCAGTTTCATTTTTTGACCTGCTCTTCATGCATTATGGGGTAAATCTTCACCCCCATACGTCCACCAGATACTGGCTGACCACGAACGATATTGATTTCATCAAACTGCTCATCGTCCATTAACACTCCCGCATGCGTCAGCGCATCCAGCGGTGCTTTCAGGATATTGTCCAGGTCGCGACGACGCTTATCCGGTGGCTCTGCAATCACCTTTATCGCCAGCCTTCCGGACAGGCTTAATTTCAGCCGCTGCTGGCGAACAATAAGCGCCACAGCCCGGCGATAACGCTTTCCCTCCTCCGAGATAAAATATGTGCTGCCACGGCGTCGCCAGTAAGTGTTCACCGTCGGCGGGTAAGGTAAAACCAAATCTATGAGCATCAGTCACCTCTTTTACCCAAGCACGCCAGTTGCAAAGGCGTGATCAAGAAAACGAAAAATTAAATCAACCTGAGAACCATGCTTTTCTTCGAACGCCAGAGGATCCGCATGAAGCTCGTTGTGATGCTCCCGACACAGCGGTAGCGTGAAAATATCGTGAGATTTTGTCCCCATTCAGCCCTGACCATGACCAATCAGGTGATGGGGATCGTCGGCTGGCTTACCACAACACGCACACGGCTGTGTCTTCACCCAGCGTGTGTATTTCTCGTTAACCCAGCGGCGACGTTTTGGGCGTAACATAAAAGACTCCGGCGACTCCGGATCCACTTTCAGCGCCAGCACCTTTTTCGCCTTATCCTGGATGATG
>NZ_MDGW01000279.1:0-2034 GCF_001712525.1 Shigella sp. FC1661 | reverse complement strand
TTGGTGCTCATGGTAAAAAACAGGTGGAATAGCATTATCAAAGTGATCGGTTAATGTCATATATCCATATGGAGAGTCATGATCAATGATATACGCATTTGCACCAAAATCAACAGTGTGATGTTTTGTATTCAGGGGGTGTTTTTTCTGATGGCTAGAGATTTCAACGCCAAAAAACACAAAGTCATGATTAGCTATTTTTTTTATATCATCAGCGTATGTGTTTCGTTTTGTGCATATTCCTTCAGACTGAATTTTATTGAATGACTTAATGTTTAAAATTTTATCAGACAAATCAGAATTACTTTGATGTCTGAAGATTAAATCAGAATTAATAATTAGCGAAAGCAAATTGAGTTCCTCTGCAGAAAGAGGATGAAGTTTTTCCCTTATTTCAGATATATAATGCTTCGATAATCTGTCAAGGTGCTCAATAGCCTTAAATGAGGCTTTAGCGTCTGATGGTGCATCAATTGCTATATTTAAAGATTTAAAGTTAGAGCCTTGAGAGAACATTCTACTATAACTCTGTGCTGCTATAGTTTTCCTAAAGAAATCTTTAATAATATTTGCACTATCTTTTAAATTTTTTTCATCTGGCATAGTTTGTTGTGCAGCGTTTCGCACTGATGTCACTTTTGGAAATAATGTATGTAATCTGTTATCCATAGAATCTATATTGCATTGGGTATTTGCTGAGTTCAGTGTTTCTGATATATTCATAAAATGAACCTTATATGAAAACAGTTTTAATTAATATCTTTCCCCACAAGATATAGTAGGGTATGAATTACAATTTTTGAGTATATATACAATATACTGCATGTAATTAGATAAGGGTATTATATACTTTTGATGTTATGTGATGCCAGATATTTCAAAATATCTAAAATCCGATGCTTAAGAACTCAAGTTAATCTTTTTTGTGAAATTATTTTCATAATTTAATAACTATATCAATTTTATTGAACAGCAATGAATTTTACTATAAAAAAACGATACTTTCTCTGATTCCTCTTATGGAGTGCTTCCAGTTAGTAGAATGTGTATTCTGCAATGAAATCCTCGATGATTTTTTCATGAAGCTCAACTAAGTGTGAAAAACTGATGTTTTTTTAATAGAGGTTAGTTTGGCCATATATAATTATTGTACTTTTGCAGTTTTTTTGTTACTTCCCTTATGAGTTCAAAATCGCCTTAATGGAGCAGTCACTGCAACCCAGAGCCTGTGTGGCGTAGATCGCCCGTGAAAATGGAATCTGCCGTTCGGTTTTTGCGCGAAGTTTTTCTGAGCTTTTACCGAACTGCATACGCTGCAGTTTCGCAACCAGCGCCTTCAGTCGGTTGATTTCGGAAGCATAAGCCGCCATCCGCTGTGAGAGCAGGCGGTTGTATTCAGCCATCTGGTGGATAGTGTCCTGTTGCGTCTGCAACAGTGCCCGCAGGCGGGCGTTCTCATGAGCAAGTGAGGTGTCCATTTCCTCACTTTACAACGGGTTATATGCGGATTCCAGCACGTTCCGTTCGTTTTGGATGTTTGTCGGGTAAGGACAGTTCATTGCTGGACTGCCCTCCCCTAAGAACGGTGCATACCGGTTTCCCGGTACACCGCTCAAGCCTTTATAAGCCCTTTTTGAGAGAGCCGGCTTCACAACTGTGTAACTGTCGATGGCAATTTGGATGTAACAAGACAAGGTTAGATAATTCTTCACCGCCCCCCATAACTTTCTTCACCTTATGGTGTACGTTCCAGCCAGTTTCATGGGTAATGCGCTGCCGGCATATCGGACACAGAGAGCTTTGTGACTCGAGTAGGCAGCCTGACGGCTGCGGTTTGTCATGGTCTGCAATTACCGTTATAAAAACAGGATAAACCGGAACCAGTGGCGAAAGTGTGCTATGCACAAATGGTGAAACAGTTCCTGAGTCGTGACCCGTTCGAATGCGTGCTGTGTGGCGGCCGGATGGTATACCGCCGGGCCATCGCGGGACTGAATGTGGAGGGGCTGAAGAAAAACGCGCGGGATATCAGTC
>NZ_MDGW01000278.1:0-2045 GCF_001712525.1 Shigella sp. FC1661 | reverse complement strand
GGCGCACGTCTTCGGTGAACGCACTCTGGCCACACTGGAGCGTCTTCTGAGCCTGCTGTCGGCCTTTGAGGTCGTGGTATGGATGACGGATGGCTGGCCGCTGTATGAATCACGCCTGAAGGGAAAGCTGCACGTTATCAGCAAGCGTTACACTCAGCGCATTGAGCGACATAATCTGAATCTGAGACAACATCTGGCAAGGCTGGGACGGAAGTCACTGTCGTTCTCAAAATCGGTGGAGCTGCATGACAAGGTCATCGGGCATTATCTGAACATAAAACACTATCAGTAAGTTGGAGTCATTACCGGAGTTGTTATGATCCACGCCTTTATTAAAAAAGGGTGTTTTCAGGATTCGGTCAGTTTAATGATTATTTCACGAAAACTCAGCGAATCAGAAAATGTTGATGATGTTTCCGTAATGATGGGTACGCCCGCCAATAAAGCGTTATTAGATACCACAGGTTTCTGGCATGACGATTTTAATAACGCCACGCCGAACGATATTTGCGTGGCAATTCGTAGCGAAGCGGCGGATGCGGGGATCGCGCAGGCGATTATGCAGCAGCTTGAAGAGGCGCTAAAACAACTGGCGCAGGGGGCAGGCAGCAGCCAGTCCTTGACGCAGGTGCGTCGCTGGGACAGTGCCTGTCAGAAATTATCCGATGCCAATCTGGCGCTGATTTCAGTGGCTGGCGAGTATGCGGCGGAGCTGGCGAATCAGGCGCTGGATCGCAACCTCAACGTGATGATGTTCTCCGATAACGTCACGCTGGAAGATGAAATCCAACTTAAAACCCGCGCGCGAGAAAAAGGCTTGCTGGTGATGGGGCCGGACTGCGGTACGTCGATGATTGCCGGCACGCCGCTGGCTTTTGCTAACGTGATGCCGGAAGGCAACATTGGCGTCATTGGCGCTTCCGGTACCGGGATTCAGGAACTGTGTTCGCAGATTGCGCAGGCAGGGGAGGGAATTACTCACGCGATTGGTCTTGGCGAGCGCGACCTCAGCCGTGAAGTAGGCGGCATCAGTGCGCTGACGGCGCTGGAAATGCTCAGTGCAGACGAGAAAAGCGAAGTGCTGGCATTTGTTTCAAAGCCACCTGCCGAAGCTGTGCGTCTGAAAATTGTTAATGCCATGAAAGCAACCGGCAAACCGACGGTGGCGCTGTTTTTAGGTTATACCCCGGCGGTGGCCCGCGACGAGAATGTCTGGTTTGCCTCCTCGCTGGATGAGGCCGCACGCCTGGCTTGCCTGCTTTCACGCGTCACGGCGCGACGTAACGCAATAGCGCCTGTCAGCAGCGGATTTATTTGCGGTTTGTATACCAGCGGTACGCTGGCTGCCGAAGCGGCGGGATTACTTGCTGGACACCTTGGCGTGGAAGCCGACGATACCCATCATCACGGCATGATGCTCGACGCCGATGGTCACCAGATTATTGACCTCGGCGATGATTTCTACACCGTCGGGCGTCCCCATCCGATGATCGACCCAGCCTTACGCAACCAGTTAATTGCCGATCTCGGCGCTAAACCACAAGTGCGCGTATTGCTACTTGATGTCGTGATTGGCTTCGGTGCGACTGCCGATCCTGCCGCCTCGCTGGTAAGCGCCTAGCAAAAAGCCTGTGCCGCGCGTTCAGATAATCAACCACTGTATGCCATTGCCACGGTGACAGGCACTGAACGTGACCCGCAATGCCGCTCGCAGCAAATCGCCACGCTGGAAGATGCGGGGATCGCGGTAGTGAGTTCGCTGCCGGAAGCCACCTTGCTGGCGGCAGCGTTAATTTATCCGCTCTCGCCTGCCGCACAGCAACATACACCGTCATGGTGATGCTGCCAACTTACTGATTTAGTGTATGATGGTGTTTTTGAGGTGCTCCAGTGGCTTCTGTTTCTATCAGCTGTCCCTCCTGTTCAGCTACTGACGGGGTGGTGCGTAACGGCAAAAGCACTGCCGGACATCAGCGCTATCTCTGCTCTCACTGCCGTAAAACATGGCAACTGCAGTTCACTTACACCGCTTCTCAACCCGGTAC
>NZ_MDGW01000288.1:0-29647 GCF_001712525.1 Shigella sp. FC1661 | reverse complement strand
GAGCAGGTACCGGCATCCACGTTACAGACGGTCCCGGCAAAAGTGCCTGACCTGACCCCTATTAGCGGTTACCAGCGCCCCACCAGACCCGGTGACATCCCCCCCCGGATCATGGACGACTGGGGGCAGTAATCATGCCGGGTCTGGCTGGCTAACACCCCATTATAAGGGGTACGAATAAAGTAACGGGGGTGCAGATCGCAAGGCTTAAATTTTCTAGCTGACAATGGCTGACTGACAGCGAGGAGTGATAGGTGCTATCTACGCTGACGATTTGCCAGGCGCTGCCGCCACGCTGTTTAACGATGGCTTCTTTGCGCGTCCAGATGCGCCAGAACATTTCCAGTTGCTGATCAGGATGCACGGCGTCCATTTCAGCGTGTTCCCCGAGGCTGAACACGGCGTTCGCCAGCCAGCGCCAGTTGGCGCGCGGGCGAATCACTTCGATATCGCAGCCGACTTCGCCTTCATCGCTCAACAGCAGAGCGATATCGTCACCGCTATGGCTTAAGTTGAACCATAGCGGCGTTTCCGGCGCGAATGCAGGTTTGCCTTGTTCGCCATAGATGATCTCCGGTAGCGGGGAAAGCGTGTGCGAAAGCAATGCACGCCCCGCCAGCCAGCGTTCGCGTCGTGGACCTTGCGGTGCTTGCTCGCGTAAACCCGGTGGCAGTGGAGCTGCGCTTAAGGTCGAAACTTTCCCCAGAACTATCCGATACATATCAGGGCCAACGTTTAATGGAAAATGAAAGTGCGTATCGTATCACTTGTCGCCTCATCCCGGTAACCGACTTTTCGGTCTGCCTGGCCCCAGTAAAATCGCCAGTTTGCTACCGCCTTTGGTGGTTTCCATCCAGATTTTACACACGCTGGTTAATGGCACCGAAAGTAGCATCCCTACCGGGCCGAGCAGCCATCCCCAAATTAACAATGAAAGAAATACCACCATGGTGGACATCCCCAGGCGATGGCCCATCATCCGTGGTTCTAAAATATTGCCGATGACCATATGGACCACTAAAAACAATGCGCCGACCAGAATACATTCGTAAACACCATTAAACAGCAGCACCTGAATCATTGGCGGTACGGCGGAAATTACCGCGCCGATATTGGGCACGTAGTTGAGCAAAAACGCCAGTACTGCCCACATCAGCGCAAACTGTACGCCCATTAGCGCCAGCCCCAGCCAGACGATGACACCTGTCCATAAACTGAGTAGCGTCTTTAACGCCAGATAATGCGAAACGCCTTTAAGTGCGCGGTGTAATCCTGCGATGTGAATCTGTGGGTTATTCAGCGCAAAACGCATTTTGTAAGGGACGTGGCGCACTTCAAACAGCATAAAAACTACGGTCATCACCAGCAAAAGCACGCTCGCCATTGCCCCGGAAAGCCCGGTCATTAGCGCTGTGGTGAAGGTAACCACTTTTTCCGAGTCCATCCGCTGCAGCATTCGCTCCGGCGACATATGCAAATTAAGAAAAGGCAACATCTCCTGCAATTTAAAAAGTTTGCGCGTCAGCTCCTTATTAAACTTCGGCAGCATAGAGATAAATTCGTTAAACGATGCCGCCAGTACGCCGACCAGCGCGGTTAGTGCGATCAGCATCACCACCACTACAATCGTAATGGCAACGGGGCGTTGTACTCCCCGACGAATAAACCAGGTAACGAGCGGGTTGAGGACGATGGCAAAAAACAGCGCCAGTAACAGCTGCACAATGATATCTGCCGCTGCGTGAATGCCCGCGAGGATCACTACCAGCGAGGCCAACTTGAGCAGAATGTGCATGCCCGTTTTATCGGGTTGAGGGGTTTCCATTGGGGCTTCCTTGTGACTTTTTGTGTTAAGTGTAGCGGGAGTCACGCCAGCAATATTCTGATTCTTACTGCTGATTTTCACGTCAGCACGTGGTAAAAATGAAACACTGTTGTAAAAATGTGGTGATCCTCATGCCCGAACCCGTAGCCGAACCCGCGCTAAACGGATTGCGCCTGAATTTGCGCATTGTCTCCATTGTCATGTTTAACTTCGCCAGCTACCTCACCATCGGGTTGCCGCTCGCTGTATTACCGGGCTATGTCCATGATGTGATGGGCTTTAGCGCTTTCTGGGCAGGATTGGTTATCAGCCTGCAATATTTCGCCACCTTGCTGAGCCGTCCTCATGCCGGACGTTACGCCGATTTGCTGGGCCCCAAAAAGATTGTCGTCTTCGGTTTATGCGGCTGCTTTTTGAGCGGTCTGGGATATCTGACGGCAGGATTAACCGCCAGTCTGCCCGTCATCAGCCTGTTATTACTTTGCCTGGGACGCGTGATCCTTGGGATTGGGCAAAGTTTTGCCGGAACGGGATCGACCCTGTGGGGCGTTGGCGTGGTTGGCTCGCTGCATATCGGGCGAGTGATTTCGTGGAACGGCATTGTCACTTACGGGGCGATGGCGATGGGTGCGCCGTTAGGCGTCGTGTTTTATCACTGGGGCGGCTTGCAGGCGTTAGCGTTAATCATTATGGGCGTGGCGCTGGTGGCCATTTTGTTGGCGATCCCGCGTCCGACGGTAAAAGCCAGTAAAGGCAAACCGCTGCCGTTTCGCGCGGTGCTTGGGCGCGTCTGGCTGTACGGTATGGCACTGGCACTGGCTTCTGCCGGATTTGGCGTCATCGCCACCTTTATCACGCTGTTTTATGACGCTAAAAGTTGGGACGGTGCGGCTTTCGCGCTGACGCTGTTTAGCTGTGCGTTTGTCGGTACGCGTTTGTTATTCCCTAACGGCATTAACCGTATCGGCGGCTTAAACGTAGCGATGATTTGCTTTAGCGTTGAGATAATCGGCCTGCTACTGGTTGGCGTGGCGACTATGCCGTGGATGGCGAAAATCGGCGTCTTACTGGCGGGGGCAGGGTTTTCGCTGGTGTTCCCGGCATTAGGTGTAGTGGCGGTAAAAGCGGTTCCGCAGCAAAATCAGGGGGCGGCGCTGGCAACTTACACCGTATTTATGGATTTATCGCTTGGCGTGACCGGACCACTGGCTGGGCTGGTGATGAGCTGGGCGGGCGTACCGGTGATTTATCTGGCGGCGGCGGGACTGGTCGCAATCGCGTTATTACTGACGTGGCGATTAAAAAAACGGCCTCCGGAACACGTCCCTGAGGCCGCCTCATCATCTTAAAACTTACTGAATAACCAGCGTATTAATGATGTTTTCTGCGGTGGTCTGCGCTTTTTGCTGATCGTCAGCGGGCAGCGTAATTTGCATGGTCAGCAGTTGATTACCCACGTTACCCAGAATAACGGAAGAGTACGCCGTCTGGCCTTTCGCGGAGATAATACTGTCTAACTGCTGCATTTTGTGACCTTTCAGCTCAATGGCTTTATTGGTTACCACTTGCAGCTGCGGATCGCGGCTACGTTGCTGATCTTCCAGACGCTTCGCCAGCACCGCCAGATCTTCTTTCGGATCATCGCCCATGATGACGATGACTGCTTTCTGCCCGGTGGCGTCGGACCAGACATGCATGTTATTGGCCTGCGTTCCCAGCTTACCGCTCTGGTCGGTCATATCCGCTGGCAGCGAGAAACTTAACTTGCCATCAAGCAGGTTGACGGGATTCCCGGTAGCGTTACTTTCCGCGACCGAACCCTGCGCCGTAGCGTTAGTGTCTTTATCATCACAGGCCGCAAGCCCCATAACCAGCAGGCCAATTCCGACATATTTAACCAGATTGCGCATTGACTTCTTCCTTTCGATAAACGGCCATAACGGCTCATTCATCCATCTTATCACAACTCTGATAACGAACCTTTAACTCGCCTGCAAAGCGTTGATTTCGGATTTATCTGCCAGTCTTTTCAACAGCATATTGAGTAATACGCCATACATTGGCAGGAAGAAAACGATACTGATTAACACTTTGAAACAGTAATCGACCAGCGCGATTTCCATCCAGTGTTCAGCCATAAAGGCATCCGGGCTACGCCAGAAGGCAATGAAGAAAAAGGCCAGCGTGTCGCTGACGTTACCGAACAGTGTGGACGCTGTCGGTGCCAGCCACCAGCGGCGACTCTGACGCAGGCGGTTAAAAACGTGCACGTCGAGGATCTGTCCCAGCGCGTAGGCCATGAAACTGGCGGTGGCGATACGGGCGACAAACAGGTTGAAGTGGGCGAGTGCGCCGAATCCCTGCCAGGAACCCATATAGAATAGCGACGAGATGACGTAGGAGATCAGCAACGCCGGGATCATCACCGCAAAGATGATACGACGGGCCAGCGGTGCGCCAAAAATACGCACGGTCAGGTCGGTAGCAAGGAAAATAAACGGGAAGCTAAACGCGCCCCAGGTGGTATGGAAACCCAAAATGGAGACGGGAAGCTGAACCAGATAGTTACTGGAGGTGATCACCAGCAGATGAAATAACGATAACCAGAACAACGCCTTATAGCGTTGAGTTTGCGAGAAAACGTTCATATTGTACCTTTTTGATTAACCATTGGGGTGAGGGAACCCAATACGTACGACACGTCTGTTACCTTAACATAATAACGTGCTTACCCTTTTTTCGAGCCGCCGCATGATACTGCTTTACGTTGACAATGCAATGGTTAATTTTCACGCAATCGTTAACCTGGTTTGCTTACGGACTCACAGGGCGTAAACTAGCGCCGTTTTTTTATGTGATGAGAAGAAAATGACCGATCTCTTTTCCAGCCCTGACCACACACTCGACGCACTTGGCCTGCGCTGCCCGGAACCCGTAATGATGGTGCGCAAAACTGTGCGCAATATGCAGCCCGGCGAAACGTTGCTGATTATCGCCGACGATCCGGCCACTACCCGCGATATTCCTGGGTTTTGTACCTTTATGGAACACGAACTGGTTGCGAAAGAGACGGATGGACTGCCTTATCGTTATTTGATTCGTAAAGGCGGTTGATGGGGGCTGATTGGCTTCGATGCCGCCTTTTCCCCTCACCCTAACCCTCTCCCCAGAGGGGCGAGGGGACCGATCGCGCTCAATATTGCGATCGGTTTGCCTTATCTCCTGCGCAACAATCTTAACGCATTCGCTGTCACCAGCACCGTCGCACCCGTATCTGCCAGCACCGCCAGCCATAGTCCGGTCATCCCTAAAAGCGTGGTGACGAGGAAGATCCCTTTCAGTCCCAGCGCAATGGTGATGTTCTGGCGGATATTGGCGTGAGTGGCGCGTGCCAGTTCAATCATTTGCACCAGGCCGCGCAGGTGGTTATGGGTTAATGCTGCATCAGCGGTTTCCAGCGCCACGTCTGTGCCACTGCCCATTGCAATCCCAATGGCGGCAGCTTTCATCGCTGGCGCGTCGTTAATACCGTCACCGACCATCGCCAGCGGCGCATGTTGATTCAGCTCGGTCACCGCTTTGACTTTATCTTCCGGCAACAGGCCCGCTTTAAACTCCAGCCCCAGCTCCCCGGCAATTGCCGCCGCTGCGCGTGGATTATCGCCGGTGAGGATCACCCCTTTGACGCCCAGCGCGTTCAGTTCACTGATGGCAGTTGCAGCATCGGCGCGCAGGGTATCCTGCAATGCAATGATACCCAGCACGTCATCATTACGTACTACCAGCACAACCGTTTGCCCGGCGCTTTCCAGTTCATTAATCAAACCAGCAAATGCATCAGCGGGATGTTTCCCGGCAGCGCATATCAACACGCGCTCACCGTTAACCTGCGCTTCAATGCCAGACCCGACCAGCGCCCGCTGTGATTCGGCGGCGGGAATGGCGAGTGCAGCAACCTGTGCTTCGCGCACGATGGCCTGCGCCAGTGGATGCGTCGCGCTTTGCTCGACCGCCGCCGCCAGTGTCAGCAGTTCAGATTCACTAATACCCGTTGCCGGATGAATCGCGGTAACGCGCGGTTTACCGACGGTCAGCGTACCGGTTTTATCAAACGCCACCTGAGTAACACGACCTAGTTGTTCCAGCGCCGCTCCGCCTTTAATCAACGCCCCACGACGCGCTGCTGCCGCCAGCCCGGAGGTAATCGCCGCGGGCGTGGAGATAACTAACGCACACGGGCAGCCAATCAGCAGCAGCGTCAGGCCTTTATAAATCCACTCCTGCCAGCTGGCGGCAAACAGCAGCGGTGGCACCAGCGTCACCAGCAGGGCGACGGCCATAATCGCTGGCGTATAAATACGGCTGAAACGGTCGATAAACCGCTCAATGGGGGCGCGGCGCTCTTCGGCTTCTTCGATCAGTTTCAGAATCCGGTCAATGGCGCTGGCACCCGGTTCTGACAGCACTTCCAGCGTTACCAGACGGTCTACGCTGGTGGCTCCTGCAGGAACTTTATCGCCCGTCGCGCGCTCCACCGGAATGGATTCTCCGGTCAGGTCGCTTTCATCAAAACTGGCAAACGGTGAGAGCAGTTTACCGTCGGCAGGCAAACGCCCACCTGCGGCGACTTCAATCACATCGCCAGGCCGCAGGCTGTTAATCGCCACCTCTTCCCGCTCACCGTTACGCAGGCGCGTGGCGGTTTCTGGTTTCAGCGCCATTAACGCGCTAACGCCCTGACGCGCGCGGCTGGCGGCCCAGCCTTCCAGTCGTTCACCAATCAAAAACAGCAGCAACACCATCGCAGCTTCAGCCGTTGCGCCAATAAACAGTGCACCAATAGCGGCTACGCTCATTAAGGTTTCAATGGCGAAGTAGCTGCCGGATTTGATCAGCCGTAATGCCTGATGAGCAATCGGGTACAGCCCAACCAGCGTGGTCGCGATAAACGCCAGTTGCCCGAACGGATGATTGAACTGCTCCAGACCCCAGCTGATTGCCATCATCACGATTAGTGTAATCAGCGGCAGATTCTCTTTCAGGCGCGATGCTTGTGGCTCGTCGGCGGCCTGCTCATCGCGCAGGGAATAGCCCGCTTTTTGCACCGCAGATTCAACTTGTGCACGAATGTCATTGTCGGCATCAACCACCAGTTTTTCGGTGGCGAACAACACCTGCACCTGATTCACACCTGCAAGCTGGCGCACGGCATTTTCTACCTTGCGCGCACAGGCGGCGCAGTCCATGCCACTGACTTTCCAGCTATAGCGGGTGCCGGAGACGTTTTCAGAGAGCGTTGGCGAGCTGGAGCATGCGCCGTCGCAGCAACAGTCGTTGGCGTTCTGTACCGTGGTTAGCGGTTTGAACGCAGCAAATTGAGGGGCTTTCTTGCCGTGATTGTCAGGTGTCGACATGGCATACTCCGGTTAAGTTTTTTCTCATTAACCGAAGGATACACTCTGGAGTCGACTCCAGAGTCAAGTTTTATCAGAGATACAGTGAGCGGACGATGAGGAAGTGACCGGCAAAGTAGCAGGCCGCAGCAATCGCGTTATCCGCACGGAAGCGTCGGCGATAGTGGCTCCCCAGCCAGACAAAGTTACTGATAAACAGCAACGAAGCGCCAACAAACGCAGAGAGCGCCGGAGCGGTCGGACGGAAGAACCACAGTTCACCTGCCAGCCACACCATCACCAGCGTCATGCCGATAAACGTGCAGATAGGCCAACGATACTCTTCCAGCCGCGTCCAGATAATCGCCAGTAACAGCGCACCCAGAACCAGCAACACCAGTGGCAGAGGCCAGAAGAAAGAGAGCGTCATCTGACTGGCGAAATAGATGGTGTACAGCAGGTGCGAGAGGAAAAACGCGCCGATGGCGTACATCAGACGTTGACGTGGCAACAGGGTTAGCGCATCGCCCAGCAGTGAGGCGCACAGCCCTGCCAGCACCAGATAGCTAATGGCGTCGAACATCGGCGCTTGCCAGGCCAGTAACAGCAGGAGAAGAAGGGTTAACGGTTTAAACACCCAGCGTTGCCAGGTTGGCCCACGATACGATGCATCCACAGATAGCCATGCGGAAAGACAGACAGCGATAAACGACCAAAGCATCTTAGTTCCTTGAATTCGTTATTTTTTCGTAAGCGGAATGCCTACGGTCTTGCTTCCAGTTTAGTGGCGAGGGTGGACGGATGACAACACCATAACTGGCAGGGTATGCTTATTTCCGCATTTTCCGATGAGGGATAAAGATGAGCAAACCACCTCTTTTCTTTATTGTTATCATTGGCTTAATTGTCGTCGCCGCATCGTTTCGTTTTATGCAACAGCGACGGGAAAAAGCTGATAATGATATGGCTCCGCTCCAGCAAAAGCTGGTGGTGGTGAGCAACAAGCGGGAAAAACCGATTAACGATCGCCGTTCGCGCCAGCAGGAAGTGACTCCGGCAGGCGCCAGTATGCGCTATGAAGCAAGCTTCAAACCGCAAAGCGGAGGAATGGAGCAGACGTTTCGCCTCGACGCCCAGCAGTACCATGCCCTGACAGTGGGCGATAAAGGTACGCTGAGCTATAAAGGAACGCGCTTTGTTAGCTTTGTTGGCGAACAATAAGGTTATTTTTTAACTTTAAATTTCTTCTGCCAGACCAGCAGTTCAAACACGCCGAAAAGGAAAATCCGCACCTTTTCGGCGGTGGTCATCTGCGGGCCATCTTTCGGTAAAGTGGATTTCAATAGCGCCAGCTGCATACCATGCATCAGCACGGTAAAAATCAGCGCCACGTTAACGAAAATATTCAGCGGGCGCGGGAAGGGATGCACCAGATTGAGGATTAAAAATCCCCAAACGCAGAGCATTAACAAACGACCAATATTAATCAGCATCACTTTCTCCTTGTGCTTCGCGTTGATACAGCCGATAAGCCACCTGACCCGCCACTTTTTCCCGATGTAATGACCAGTTTGCCGGAACAGTGGGCAGACCGTTTTCGACTTCGCTTTCGACATAAATCAGGGCTTCGTCAGCCAGCCAGCCGTTATCTTCCAGTAAATTTATCGTCTCTTCTAACAAGCCACGGCGGAACGGTGGATCGACAAACACGATATTATGCGGTGTACCTTTTTGCGCCAGGAATGACATCGCGTTGCTGTTCACCACGCGTGCATTGCCTGCTTTTAGTGTCGCCAGATTCTTAATTAACTGCTGAGAAACCGCGCGATCCATCTCAATCAACGTGGCCCCCGCAGCGTAGCGCGATAACGCTTCCAGTCCCAGCGCGCCGCTCCCGGCGAAGCAATCCAGACATTGGGCGTCAACAATGACCGGAGCCAGCCAGTTAAACAACGTTTCGCGTACGCGGTCGGTGGTGGGGCGCAGACCTGGGCTATCAGGAACCGGGAGTTTACGGCCTCGCCACTGCCCGCCAATAATGCGGATTTGGCCGCTGCCGGAATGATTCGTTTTTTTCATGATAAATTGCTCAATCCGCCAGATAACACATACTTGCAGGCGGTGATGTGAATTAAGTTAAGTGATAGACTATTTCATCATTTTTTTAGCTGCTATGTACATAGCGTTAACGCTGTGCCATGAAGCAACAGCGAGGAGTGTAGTCGCAAATGGCGAAAGAAAAAAAACGTGGCTTTTTTTCCTGGCTGGGCTTTGGTCAAAAAGAGCAGACCCCGGAAAAAGAGACAGAAGTTCAGAATGAACAACCGGTTGTAGAAGAAATCGTTCAGGCGCAAGAGCCTGCGAAGGCTTCTGAACAAGCCGTCGAAGAGCAACCGCAGGCGCATACTGAAGCCGAGGCGGAAACTTTTGCTGCCGACGTTGTGGAAGTCACTGAACAGGTTGCTGAAAGTGAAAAAGCGCAGCCTGAAGCGGAAGTCGTTGCACAGCCGGAACCGGTCGTAGAAGAAACGCCGGAGCCAGTGGCTATCGAACGTGAAGAGCTGCCGTTGCCGGAAGACGTCAACGCCGAAGAGGTTTCGCCAGAAGAGTGGCAGGCTGAAGCGGAAACCGTAGAGATTGTCGAAGCGGCGGAAGAAGAAGCGGCTAAAGAAGAAATCACCGACGAAGAGCTGGAAGCACAGGCGCTGGCTGCCGAAGCGGCAGAAGAGGCGGTGATGGTGGTTCCTCCGGTAGAAGAGCAGCCGGTGGAAGAAATCGCTCAGGAGCAGGAAAAACCGACCAAAGAAGGTTTCTTCGCGCGCCTGAAACGCAGCCTGTTAAAAACCAAAGAAAATCTCGGTTCCGGATTTATCAGCCTGTTCCGCGGTAAAAAAATCGACGATGATCTGTTTGAGGAGCTGGAAGAACAGCTGTTGATCGCCGATGTGGGCGTGGAAACCACACGTAAAATTATCACCAATCTGACGGAAGGCGCATCCCGCAAGCAGCTTCGTGATGCCGAGGCGCTCTATGGCCTGCTGAAAGAAGAGATGGGCGAGATTCTGGCGAAAGTCGATGAGCCGCTGAATGTTGAAGGTAAAACGCCGTTCGTGATCCTGATGGTGGGCGTCAACGGTGTGGGTAAAACTACGACGATTGGTAAGCTGGCACGTCAGTTTGAGCTGCAGGGTAAATCGGTGATGCTGGCGGCGGGCGATACTTTCCGTGCAGCAGCGGTTGAACAGCTTCAGGTCTGGGGTCAGCGCAACAATATTCCGGTGATTGCCCAGCATACCGGTGCGGATTCCGCCTCTGTTATCTTCGACGCCATTCAGGCAGCTAAAGCGCGTAATATCGACGTCCTGATTGCCGATACCGCCGGACGCCTGCAGAACAAATCGCACCTGATGGAAGAGTTGAAGAAAATCGTCCGCGTGATGAAGAAACTCGACGTTGAAGCGCCGCATGAAGTTATGCTGACTATTGATGCCAGTACCGGGCAGAATGCGGTAAGCCAGGCCAAACTGTTCCACGAAGCCGTTGGCTTAACCGGCATCACGCTAACGAAACTGGACGGCACGGCGAAAGGCGGGGTAATTTTCTCGGTGGCTGACCAGTTTGGTATCCCTATCCGCTACATTGGTGTCGGCGAACGTATTGAGGATTTGCGTCCGTTTAAGGCGGACGACTTTATAGAGGCACTTTTGCCCGAGAGGATTAACAATGATTCGCTTTGAACATGTCAGCAAGGCTTATCTCGGTGGGAGACAGGCGCTGCAGGGCGTTACGTTCCATATGCAGCCGGGTGAGATGGCGTTTCTGACCGGTCATTCCGGCGCAGGGAAAAGTACCCTCCTGAAGCTGATCTGTGGGATTGAGCGGCCCAGCGCCGGGAAAATCTGGTTTAGCGGCCATGACATCACGCGTCTGAAAAACCGTGAAGTTCCGTTTCTGCGCCGCCAGATTGGCATGATTTTCCAGGATCACCATCTACTGATGGACCGTACTGTCTACGATAACGTGGCGATCCCGCTGATTATCGCTGGTGCCAGCGGTGACGATATTCGTCGCCGGGTGTCGGCGGCACTGGATAAAGTCGGGCTACTGGACAAAGCGAAGAACTTCCCTATTCAGCTTTCCGGCGGTGAACAACAGCGTGTTGGCATTGCCCGCGCGGTGGTGAATAAGCCCGCGGTACTGCTGGCGGACGAACCGACCGGTAACCTGGACGACGCGTTGTCGGAAGGGATTCTACGTCTGTTTGAAGAGTTTAACCGCGTTGGGGTAACCGTATTGATGGCAACGCACGACATCAACCTGATTTCACGGCGTTCCTATCGCATGCTCACCCTGAGCGATGGTCACTTGCATGGAGGCGTGGGCCATGAATAAGCGCGATGCAATCAATCATATTCGGCAGTTTGGTGGGCGTCTGGATCGCTTCCGTAAATCGGTCGGCGGCTCAGGCGACGGCGGTCGTAACGCACCGAAACGCGCGAAATCCTCGCCAAAACCGGTAAATCGCAAAACCAACGTTTTCAACGAACAGGTGCGCTATGCCTTCCACGGCGCATTGCAGGATCTGAAAAGCAAACCGTTCGCCACGTTTTTAACGGTGATGGTTATCGCCATCTCCCTGACGCTGCCCAGCGTCTGTTATATGGTGTACAAAAACGTTAATCAGGCGGCGACGCAGTATTATCCGTCACCGCAAATCACTGTTTACTTGCAAAAAACGCTGGACGATGACGCCGCTGCGGGCGTGGTGGCACAGTTGCAGGCCGAGCAAGGCGTGGAGAAAGTGAACTATCTTTCTCGTGAAGACGCACTGGGCGAGTTCCGTAACTGGTCTGGTTTTGGTGGTGCGCTGGATATGCTGGAAGAAAACCCGCTTCCGGCAGTGGCGGTGGTGATCCCGAAACTCGATTTTCAGGGGACGGAATCACTCAATACGCTGCGTGATCGTATCACGCAGATTAACGGCATTGACGAAGTGCGGATGGATGACAGCTGGTTTGCCCGTCTGGCGGCGTTGACCGGGCTGGTCGGGCGCGTTTCGGCGATGATCGGCGTGTTGATGGTGGCGGCAGTGTTCCTCGTCATCGGCAACAGCGTACGTCTGAGCATCTTTGCTCGCCGTGACTCCATCAACGTGCAGAAACTGATTGGTGCGACGGATGGTTTCATCCTTCGCCCGTTCCTGTATGGTGGCGCACTGCTGGGATTTTCTGGCGCATTGTTGTCATTAATTTTGTCAGAAATTCTGGTGCTGCGATTGTCATCGGCGGTTGCGGAAGTGGCACAGGTTTTCGGAACGAATTTTGATATCAATGGTTTATCGTTCGATGAATGCCTGCTATTGCTGCTGGTATGCTCGATGATTGGCTGGGTGGCAGCGTGGCTTGCCACGGTACAACATTTACGCCACTTTACGCCTGAATAATAAAAGCGTGTTATACTCTTTCCCTGCAATGGGTTCCGTAGCAGGGAAAGAGATCCCGTTGTCTCTTCCCGGTATTTCATCTCTATGTCACATTTTGTGCGTAATTTATTCACAAGCTTGCATTGAACTTGTGGATAAAATCACGGTCTGATAAAACAGTGAATGATAACCTCGTTGCTCTTAAGCTCTGGCACAGTTGTTGCTACCACTGAAGCGCCAGAAGATATCGATTGAGAGGATTTGAATGACTGACAAAATGCAAAGTTTAGCTTTAGCCCCAGTTGGCAACCTGGATTCCTACATCCGGGCAGCTAACGCGTGGCCGATGTTGTCGGCTGACGAGGAGCGGGCGCTGGCTGAAAAGCTGCATTACCATGGCGATCTGGAAGCAGCTAAAACGCTGATCCTGTCTCACCTGCGGTTTGTTGTTCATATTGCTCGTAATTATGCGGGCTATGGCCTGCCACAGGCGGATTTGATTCAGGAAGGTAACATCGGCCTGATGAAAGCAGTGCGCCGTTTCAACCCGGAAGTGGGTGTGCGCTTGGTCTCCTTCGCCGTTCACTGGATCAAAGCAGAGATCCACGAATACGTTCTGCGTAACTGGCGTATCGTCAAAGTTGCGACCACCAAAGCGCAGCGCAAACTGTTCTTCAACCTGCGTAAAACTAAGCAGCGTCTGGGCTGGTTTAACCAGGATGAAGTCGAAATGGTGGCCCGTGAACTGGGCGTAACCAGCAAAGACGTTCGTGAGATGGAATCACGTATGGCGGCACAGGACATGACCTTTGACCTGTCTTCCGACGACGATTCCGACAGCCAGCCGATGGCACCGGTGCTCTATCTGCAGGATAAATCATCTAACTTTGCCGACGGCATCGAAGATGATAACTGGGAAGAGCAGGCGGCAAACCGTCTGACCGACGCGATGCAAGGTCTGGACGAACGCAGCCAGGACATCATCCGCGCGCGCTGGCTGGACGAAGACAACAAGTCCACGTTGCAGGAACTGGCTGACCGTTACGGTGTTTCCGCTGAACGTGTACGCCAGCTGGAAAAGAACGCGATG
Organism: Shigella sp. FC1661; assembly: GCF_001712525.1. NCBI lineage: Bacteria > Pseudomonadati > Pseudomonadota > Gammaproteobacteria > Enterobacterales > Enterobacteriaceae > Shigella > Shigella sp. FC1661. Next base: position 15,917 of record NZ_MDGW01000288.1, on the reverse strand, counting down.
AAAAAACTGCGCGCTGCTATAGAAGCGTAATTTCCGCTATTAAGCAGAGAACCCTGGATGAGAGTCCGGGGTTTTTGTTTTTTGGGCCTCTACAATAATCAATTCCCCCTCCGGCAAAACGTCAATCCCCACGCAGATTGTTAATAAACTGTCAAAATAGCTATTCCAATATCATAAAAATGGGGTATGTTTTAGCAGAGTATGCTGCTAAAGCACGGGTAGTTATGCATAAAACGAAATAAAGTGCTGAATCACAACGCCACAACACACGTAATAACCAGAAGAATGGGGATTCTCAGGATGAATATAAAGGGTAAAGCGTTACTGGCAGGATGTATCGCGCTGGCATTCAGCAATATGGCTCTGGCAGAAGATATTAAAGTCGCGGTCGTGGGCGCAATGTCCGGTCCGGTTGCGCAGTACGGTGACCAGGAGTTTACCGGCGCAGAGCAGGCGGTTGCGGATATCAACGCTAAAGGCGGCATTAAAGGCAACAAACTGCAAATCGTAAAATATGACGATGCCTGTGACCCGAAACAGGCGGTTGCGGTGGCGAACAAAGTCGTTAACGACGGCATTAAATATGTGATTGGTCACCTCTGTTCTTCATCAACGCAGCCTGCGTCTGATATCTACGAAGACGAAGGCATTTTAATGATCACCCCAGCGGCAACCTCGCCGGAGCTGACCGCCCGTGGCTATCAGCTGATCCTGCGCACCACCGGCCTGGACTCCGACCAGGGGCCGACGGCGGCGAAATATATTCTTGAGAAAGTGAAACCGCAGCGTATTGCTATCGTTCACGACAAACAGCAATACGGCGAAGGTCTGGCGCGAGCGGTGCAGGACGGCCTGAAGAAAGGCAATGCTAACGTGGTGTTCTTTGATGGTATCACCGCCGGGGAAAAAGATTTCTCAACGCTGGTGGCGCGTCTGAAAAAAGAGAATATCGACTTCGTTTACTACGGCGGTTATCACCCGGAAATGGGGCAAATCCTGCGTCAGGCACGCGCGGCAGGGCTGAAAACTCAGTTTATGGGGCCGGAAGGTGTGGCTAACGTTTCGCTGTCTAACATTGCGGGCGAATCAGCGGAAGGGCTGCTGGTGACCAAGCCGAAGAACTACGATCAGGTTCCGGCGAACAAACCCATTGTTGACGCCATCAAAGCGAAAAAACAGGACCCAAGCGGCGCATTCGTTTGGACCACCTACGCCGCGCTGCAATCTTTGCAGGCGGGCCTGAATCAGTCTGACGATCCGGCTGAGATCGCCAAATACCTGAAAGCGAACTCCGTGGATACCGTGATGGGTCCGCTGACGTGGGATGAGAAAGGTGATCTGAAAGGCTTTGAGTTCGGCGTATTTGACTGGCACGCCAACGGCACGGCGACCGATGCGAAGTAATCATTAATCGGCAACTTTGGGTTGCCGCCAAATTGCTAATATCGAGTACGTTGCTTCATGCCGGATGCGGCGTAAACGCCTTATCCGGCCTACAAGATCCAAAGAAATCAGTAAATTGCAACACACATTGTAGGCCTGATAAGCGTAGCGCATCAGGCAATTTCTCGTTGGTCATCACTTTTGAAATCAACTTGACGATTAACGCTTCTCCCAGCCGCCCTGTTGCGCCGTAAATCCCAGTGCCTGCATAAACGCCGTCATCACACCGCGATCTTCCACGCCTGCATCCGCCATCCACCAGCATGAAACGCCAGGATTGTTACGCAAAACCTCTTCCAGCAGATATTGCCCCACACCGCGACGTCGGGTGACTTCCCGCACACGCAGGGAATCCAGTGCTCCCTCGGTGCCGCTTAAGGTTACCCGTACGGCAGCGAGCAGGCGCTCGTTAAAACGCGCGGCGTAGATACGGTGGTTATCGTCAACCTGTAAAGAGGAAGGGGAATACTCCGGCCAGATCTTTTGCAGGTCAATCCGGTCCTGGTCGCTAAAGTTTTCTAATCGAATGATAGTCAGCGTCATGGGTAACCCGTGTAAATCACAAAAGTGGAACCAGTGTAGCGAAATAATTTAATCGGAGGCTTTCTCTTTTTTATTTCTTTTGGCAGGTGATTAATTTTTTAACAGCAATAATTACAAAGTTAAAACATTAGAGAATGAAAAATACCCAGCATAATCCCCTGAATGGTAGTGAATTATTCCGCCCTTTGTGCCGTTATTTTATGCTGACAAAGGCACTTTTTTCTGTTTATCTATCAATAAATTCAGAATATTATCTGTTCTTAATCGACTGAAAGATAGGGATTTTAATCACTATTATCACAAAATACTGCGCTAAACCCTTAATCAGACAGGCAAAAACAGTGCAGTATAAAAAAAGAACAGTCTGATTTGTTAACACATAAAAACAAAGCAACACAACATCACGAATGGGGATTTTTGACTATGAAACGGAATGCGAAAACTATCATCGCAGGGATGATTGCACTGGCAATTTCACACACCGCTATGGCTGACGATATTAAAGTCGCCGTTGTCGGCGCGATGTCCGGCCCGATTGCCCAGTGGGGCGATATGGAATTTAACGGCGCGCGTCAGGCGATTAAAGACATTAATGCCAAAGGGGGAATTAAGGGCGACAAGCTGGTTGGCGTGGAATATGACGACGCCTGCGACCCGAAACAAGCCGTTGCGGTCGCCAACAAAATCGTTAATGACGGCATTAAATACGTTATTGGTCATCTGTGTTCTTCTTCTACCCAACCTGCATCAGATATCTACGAAGACGAAGGTATTCTGATGATCTCACCGGGAGCGACCAACCCGGAGCTGACCCAACGCGGTTATCAACACATTATGCGTACTGCCGGGCTGGACTCTTCCCAGGGGCCAACGGCGGCAAAATACATTCTTGAGACGGTGAAGCCCCAGCGCATCGCCATCATTCACGACAAACAACAGTATGGCGAAGGGCTGGCGCGTTCGGTGCAGGACGGGCTGAAAGCGGCTAACGCCAACGTCGTCTTCTTCGACGGTATTACCGCCGGGGAGAAAGATTTCTCCGCGCTGATCGCCCGCCTGAAAAAAGAAAACATCGACTTCGTTTACTACGGCGGTTACTACCCGGAAATGGGGCAGATGCTGCGCCAGGCCCGTTCCGTTGGCCTGAAAACTCAGTTTATGGGGCCGGAAGGTGTGGGTAACGCATCATTGTCGAATATTGCCGGTGATGCTGCCGAAGGCATGTTGGTCACTATGCCAAAACGCTATGACCAGGATCCGGCAAACCAGGGCATCGTTGATGCGCTGAAAGCAGACAAGAAAGATCCGTCCGGGCCTTATGTCTGGATCACCTACGCGGCGGTGCAATCTCTGGCGACTGCCCTTGAGCGTACTGGCAGCGATGAGCCGCTGGCGCTGGTGAAAGATTTAAAAGCTAACGGTGCAAACACCGTGATTGGGCCGCTGAACTGGGATGAAAAAGGCGATCTTAAGGGATTTGATTTTGGTGTCTTCCAGTGGCACGCCGACGGTTCATCCACGGCAGCCAAGTGATCATCCCACCGCCCGTAAAATGCGGGCGGGTTTAGAAAGGTTACCTTATGTCTGAGCAGTTTTTGTATTTCTTGCAGCAGATGTTTAACGGCGTCACGCTGGGCAGTACCTACGCGCTGATAGCCATCGGCTACACCATGGTTTACGGCATTATCGGCATGATCAACTTCGCCCACGGCGAGGTTTATATGATTGGCAGCTACGTCTCATTTATGATCATCGCCGCGCTGATGATGATGGGCATTGATACCGGCTGGCTGCTGGTGGCGGCGGGATTCGTCGGCGCAATCGTCATTGCCAGCGCCTACGGCTGGAGTATCGAACGGGTAGCCTATCGCCCGGTGCGTAACTCTAAGCGCCTGATTGCGCTCATCTCGGCAATCGGCATGTCCATCTTCCTGCAAAACTACGTTAGCCTGACTGAAGGTTCGCGTGACGTGGCGCTGCCCAGTCTGTTTAACGGTCAGTGGGTGGTGGGGCATAGCGAAAACTTCTCTGCCTCTATTACCACCATGCAGGCAGTGATCTGGATTGTTACTTTCCTCGCCATGCTGGCGCTGACGATTTTCATTCGTTATTCCCGTATGGGGCGCGCCTGCCGTGCCTGCGCGGAAGATCTGAAAATGGCGAGCCTGCTTGGCATCAACACCGACCGGGTGATTGCTTTGACCTTTGTTATTGGCGCGGCGATGGCGGCAGTGGCTGGCGTACTGCTCGGTCAGTTCTACGGCGTCATTAACCCCTATATCGGCTTTATGGCCGGGATGAAAGCCTTTACCGCTGCGGTGCTCGGTGGGATTGGCAGCATTCCAGGGGCGATGATTGGTGGGCTGATCCTGGGGATTGCGGAGGCGCTCTCTTCTGCCTATCTGAGTACGGAATATAAGGATGTGGTTTCATTTGCCCTGCTGATTCTGGTGCTGCTGGTGATGCCGACCGGTATTCTGGGTCGCCCGGAGGTAGAGAAAGTATGAAACCGATGCATATTGCAATGGCGCTGCTCTCTGCCGCGATGTTTTTTGTTCTGGCGGGCGTCTTTATGGGCGTGCAACTGGAGCTGGATGGCACCAAACTGGTGGTCGACACGGCTTCAGACATCCGTTGGCAGTGGGTGTTTATCGGCACGGCGGTGGTCTTTTTCTTCCAGCTTTTGCGACCGGCTTTCCAGAAAGGGCTAAAAAGCGTTTCCGGACCGAAGTTTATTCTGCCCGCGATTGATGGCTCCACGGTGAAGCAGAAACTGTTCCTCGTGGCGCTGTTGGTGCTTGCGGTGGCGTGGCCGTTTATGGTGTCACGTGGGACGGTGGATATCGCCACTCTGACCATGATCTACATTATCCTCGGTCTCGGGCTGAATGTGGTTGTTGGTCTTTCTGGTCTGCTGGTGCTGGGGTACGGCGGTTTTTACGCCATCGGCGCTTACACCTTTGCGCTGCTCAATCACTATTACGGCTTGGGCTTCTGGACTTGTCTGCCGATTGCCGGGTTAATGGCAGCGGCGGCGGGCTTCCTGCTCGGCTTTCCGGTGCTGCGTCTGCGCGGTGATTATCTGGCGATCGTTACCCTCGGCTTCGGCGAAATTGTGCGCATATTGCTGCTCAATAACACCGAAATTACCGGCGGCCCGAACGGAATCAGTCAGATCCCGAAACCGACTTTCTTCGGCCTTGAGTTCAGCCGTACCGCCCGTGAAGGCGGTTGGGACACGTTCAGTAATTTCTTTGGCCTGAAATACGATCCCTCCGATCGCGTCATCTTCCTGTATCTGGTGGCGTTGCTGCTGGTGGTGCTAAGCCTGTTTGTCATTAACCGCCTGCTGCGGATGCCGCTGGGGCGTGCGTGGGAAGCGTTGCGTGAAGATGAGATCGCCTGCCGTTCGCTGGGCTTAAGCCCGCGTCGTATCAAGCTGACCGCTTTTACCATCAGTGCCGCGTTTGCCGGTTTTGCCGGAACGCTGTTTGCTGCGCGCCAGGGCTTTGTCAGCCCGGAATCCTTCACCTTTGCTGAATCGGCGTTTGTACTGGCGATAGTGGTGCTCGGCGGTATGGGATCGCAGTTTGCGGTGATTCTGGCGGCAATTTTGCTGGTAGTGTCGCGCGAGTTGATGCGTGATTTCAACGAATACAGCATGTTAATGCTCGGTGGTTTGATGGTGCTGATGATGATCTGGCGTCCGCAGGGCTTGCTGCCCATGACGCGCCCGCAACTGAAGCTGAAAAATGGCGCAGCGAAAGGAGAGCAGGCATGAGTCAGCCATTATTATCTGTGAACGGCCTGATGATGCGCTTCGGCGGCCTGCTGGCGGTGAACAACGTCAATCTTGAACTGTACCCGCAGGAGATCGTCTCGTTAATCGGTCCTAACGGTGCCGGAAAAACCACGGTCTTTAACTGCCTGACCGGATTCTACAAACCCACTGGAGGCACCATTTTACTGCGCGATCAGCATCTGGAAGGTTTACCGGGGCAGCAAATTGCCCGCATGGGCGTGGTGCGTACCTTCCAGCATGTGCGTCTGTTCCGTGAAATGACGGTGATTGAAAACCTGCTGGTGGCGCAGCATCAGCAACTGAAAACCGGGCTGTTCTCTGGCCTGTTGAAAACGCCATCCTTCCGTCGCGCCCAGAGCGAAGCGCTCGATCGCGCCGCGACCTGGCTTGAGCGCATTGGTTTGCTGGAACACGCCAACCGTCAGGCGAGTAACCTGGCCTATGGTGACCAGCGCCGTCTTGAGATTGCCCGCTGCATGGTGACGCAGCCGGAGATTTTAATGCTCGACGAACCTGCGGCAGGTCTTAACCCGAAAGAGACGAAAGAGCTGGATGAGCTGATTGCCGAACTGCGCAATCATCACAACACCACTATCTTGTTGATTGAACACGATATGAAGCTGGTGATGGGAATTTCGGACCGAATTTACGTGGTCAATCAGGGGACGCCACTGGCAAACGGTACGCCGGAGCAAATCCGTAATAACCCGGACGTGATCCGTGCCTATTTAGGTGAGGCATAAGATGGAAAAAGTCATGTTGTCCTTTGACAAAGTCAGCGCCCACTACGGCAAAATCCAGGCGCTGCATGAGGTGAGCCTGCATATCAATCAGGGCGAGATTGTCACGCTGATTGGCGCGAACGGGGCGGGGAAAACCACCTTGCTCGGCACGTTATGCGGCGATCCGCGCGCCGCCAGCGGGCGAATTGTGTTTGATGATAAAGACATTACCGACTGGCAGACGGCGAAAATCATGCGCGAAGCGGTAGCGATTGTCCCGGAAGGGCGTCGCGTCTTCTCGCGGATGACGGTGGAAGAGAACCTGGCGATGGGCGGCTTTTTTGCCGAACGCGACCAGTTCCAGGAGCGCATAAAGTGGGTGTATGAACTGTTTCCACGTCTGCATGAGCGCCGTGTTCAGCGGGCAGGCACCATGTCCGGCGGTGAGCAACAAATGCTGGCGATTGGTCGCGCGCTGATGAGCAACCCGCGTTTGCTGCTACTTGATGAGCCATCGCTCGGTCTTGCGCCGATTATCATCCAGCAAATTTTCGACACCATCGAGCAGCTGCGCGAGCAGGGGATGACTATCTTCCTCGTCGAGCAGAACGCCAACCAGGCGCTAAAGCTGGCGGATCGCGGCTACGTGCTGGAAAACGGCCATGTGGTGCTCTCCGATACCGGCGACGCGCTGCTGGCGAACGAGGCAGTGAGAAGTGCGTATTTAGGCGGGTAATAACACGTTGATTGATAAGGAGTCAAAAGACTCCTTTGAGACAGGTGACAAATGTAAAATTGCCTGATGCGCTGCGCTTATCAGGCCTACTGGGTGAGTTGCAATATATTGAATTTGCACGATCTTGTAGGCCGGATAAGGCGTTTACGCCGCATCCGGCATGAAACGATGAGTAATCTGTAGAGTTTGATTCAGACCTTCTATTTTTCCGCTTATCCGTGCCCCATCTCCCATTTTCCCTCACCCACGCCGTCACCGCCTTGTCATCTTTCTGACACCTTACTATCTTACAAATGTAACAAAAAAGTTATTTTTCTGTAATTCGAGCATGTCATGTTACCCCGCGAGCATAAAACGCGTGAATTCGCGCATTCGGTACAACAAGAGAGATAAACGATGAAACCGTTACATTATACAGCTTCAGCACTGGCGCTCGGACTGGCGTTAATGGGGAATGCACAGGCAGTGACGACCATTCCGTTCTGGCATTCTATGGAAGGGGAACTGGGTAAAGAGGTGGATTCTCTGGCCCAACGTTTTAACGCCGAAAATCCGGATTACAAAATTGTACCGACCTATAAAGGCAACTACGAACAGAATTTAAGCGCGGGGATTGCCGCATTTCGTACCGGCAACGCTCCGGCTATTTTGCAGGTTTATGAAGTTGGCACCGCCACCATGATGGCATCGAAAGCCATTAAACCGGTATATGACGTGTTTAAAGAGGCGGGGATTCAATTCGATGAGTCGCAGTTTGTGCCGACGGTTTCCGGTTACTACTCCGACAGCAAAACGGGCCACTTACTCTCCCAGCCATTCAACAGCTCGACTCCCGTTCTCTATTACAACAAAGACGCCTTCAAGAAAGCGGGGTTAGACCCGGAACAGCCGCCGAAAACCTGGCAGGATCTGGCGGACTATGCCGCGAAACTGAAAGCCTCCGGCATGAAGTGCGGCTACGCCAGCGGCTGGCAGGGCTGGATCCAACTGGAAAACTTTAGCGCTTGGAACGGTCTGCCGTTTGCCAGCAAAAACAACGGCTTTGACGGCACAGATGCGGTGCTGGAGTTCAACAAGCCGGAGCAGGTGAAACACATCGCCATGCTCGAGGAGATGAACAAGAAGGGCGACTTCAGCTACGTCGGTCGTAAGGATGAATCCACCGAGAAGTTCTATAACGGTGATTGCGCGATGACCACCGCCTCTTCCGGTTCTCTTGCCAACATTCGCGAGTACGCCAAATTTAACTACGGCGTAGGCATGATGCCTTACGACGGCGATGCGAAAGATGCGCCACAAAACGCCATTATCGGCGGAGCCAGCCTGTGGGTGATGCAGGGTAAAGATAAAGAAACGTATACCGGTGTGGCGAAGTTCCTCGATTTCCTCGCGAAGCCAGAAAACGCTGCCGAGTGGCATCAGAAAACCGGTTATCTGCCAATCACCAAAGCAGCGTATGACCTGACCCGTGAGCAGGGCTTTTATGAGAAAAACCCAGGGGCGGATACCGCGACGCGTCAGATGCTGAATAAGCCGCCGTTGCCGTTCACCAAAGGGCTGCGTCTGGGCAACATGCCGCAGATCCGCGTGATTGTGGATGAAGAGCTGGAGAGCGTGTGGACCGGTAAGAAGACACCACAGCAGGCACTGGATACCGCCGTTGAGCGTGGGAACCAGTTACTGCGCCGCTTTGAGAAATCGACGAAGTCTTAATCAGTGTAATGTCGGATGCGTTTCGCTTATCTGACCTGGCATCGCGTGTAGGCCGGATAAGCGAAGCGCATCCGGCACAGTTCAGGAATTAACCGTAATGTCATCATCCCGTCCGGTGTTCCGCTCGCGCTGGCTGCCTTATCTGCTGGTCGCGCCGCAGCTCATCATCACCGTTATCTTTTTTATCTGGCCTGCGGGCGAAGCGTTGTGGTACTCGCTGCAAAGCGTCGATCCGTTTGGTTTCTCCAGCCAGTTTGTCGGTCTGGATAACTTCGTCACGCTGTTCCATGACAGCTACTATCTAGACTCCTTCTGGACGACGATAAAATTCAGCACCTTTGTCACCGTCAGCGGTTTGCTGGTATCGCTGTTCTTTGCGGCGCTGGTGGAGTACATCGTGCGCGGCAGCCGTTTCTATCAAACCTTGATGCTGCTGCCGTATGCCGTGGCTCCCGCCGTTGCCGCCGTATTGTGGATCTTCCTGTTTAACCCCGGTCGCGGGCTGATCACCCATTTTCTCGCTGAGTTCGGCTACGACTGGAACCACGCGCAAAACAGCGGTCAGGCAATGTTTCTGGTGGTGTTTGCCTCGGTGTGGAAGCAAATCAGCTACAACTTTCTGTTCTTCTATGCCGCGCTGCACTCCATTCCCCGTTCGTTGATCGAAGCCGCAGCCATCGACGGTGCAGGGCCGATTCGCCGCTTCTTTAAGATTGCGCTGCCGCTTATCGCCCCGGTGAGTTTCTTCCTGCTGGTAGTGAACCTGGTGTATGCCTTCTTCGACACCTTCCCGGTGATCGACGCCGCCACGTCCGGCGGGCCGGTTCAGGCCACCACGACGCTGATTTATAAGATCTACCGCGAAGGTTTTACCGGACTGGATCTGGCTTCGTCTGCCGCACAGTCGGTGGTGTTGATGTTCCTCGTCATCGTGCTGACGGTGGTGCAGTTCCGCTATGTTGAAAGCAAGGTGCGTTACCAATGATTGAGAACCGTCCGTGGCTGACGATATTCAGCCATACCATGCTGATCCTCGGGATCGCGGTGATCCTCTTCCCGCTGTACGTGGCGTTTGTCGCGGCGACGCTGGATAAACAGGCCGTCTATGCCGCGCCGATGACGCTCATCCCCGGCACACATCTGCTGGAAAATATCCACAACATCTGGGTTAACGGGGTAGGTACGAATAGCGCGCCGTTCTGGCGGATGTTGCTTAACAGCTTTGTGATGGCGTTCAGCATTACGCTCGGCAAAATTACCGTCTCGATGCTCTCGGCATTTGCCATTGTCTGGTTTCGTTTTCCGCTACGTAACCTCTTCTTCTGGATGATTTTTATCACCCTGATGCTGCCGGTTGAAGTACGTATCTTCCCGACGGTGGAAGTCATCGCCAACCTGAAGATGCTCGACAGCTACGCCGGTTTAACGCTGCCGCTGATGGCCTCGGCGACCGCCACGTTTCTGTTTCGCCAGTTCTTTATGACGCTGCCGGATGAACTGGTGGAAGCGGCGCGGATCGACGGCGCATCGCCAATGCGCTTCTTTTGCGACATCGTTTTTCCGCTCTCCAAAACTAATCTGGCGGCGCTGTTTGTGATCACCTTTATTTACGGCTGGAACCAGTATTTGTGGCCGTTGTTGATTATTACCGACGTGGATCTCGGCACCACCGTGGCAGGGATCAAAGGGATGATCGCCACTGGCGAAGGCACCACGGAATGGAACTCAGTGATGGCGGCGATGTTGTTAACCCTGATCCCACCAGTAGTGATTGTTTTAGTGATGCAGCGTGCCTTCGTGCGCGGCCTGGTCGATAGTGAGAAATAAGATGGCAGGACTGAAATTACAGGCAGTAACCAAAAGCTGGGATGGCAAAACCCAGGTCATTAAACCGCTGACCCTTGATGTGGCTGATGGCGAATTTATCGTGATGGTCGGGCCGTCTGGCTGCGGGAAATCGACGCTGCTGCGTATGGTTGCCGGGCTGGAGCGGGTGACCGAAGGCGATATCTGGATCAACGACCAGCGCGTGACTGAAATGGAGCCGAAAGATCGCGGGATTGCGATGGTGTTCCAGAACTACGCGCTTTATCCGCATATGAGCGTCGAAGAAAACATGGCGTGGGGGCTTAAAATTCGCGGCATGGGCAAGCAGCAAATTGCCGAGCGCGTTAAAGAAGCGGCGCGCATTCTGGTGCTGGACGGTCTGCTCAAACGTCGCCCGCGTGAGCTATCCGGCGGTCAGCGTCAGCGTGTAGCGATGGGCCGCGCGATTGTGCGCGATCCGGCGGTGTTCCTGTTTGATGAGCCGCTCTCTAACCTCGATGCCAAGCTGCGCGTGCAGATGCGTCTTGAACTGCAACAGTTGCACCGTCGCCTGAAAACGACTTCACTCTACGTTACTCACGATCAGGTTGAAGCGATGACGCTCGCCCAGCGAGTAATGGTGATGAACGGCGGCGTTGCCGAACAGATTGGCACACCAGTTGAAGTCTACGAAAAGCCCGCCAGCCTGTTTGTAGCGAGTTTTATCGGCAGTCCGGCGATGAACCTGCTGACAGGCCGCGTGAATAACGAAGGCACGCATTTCGAACTGGACGGCGGTATTGAGCTGCCGCTAAACGGTGGCTACCGTCAGTATGCCGGGCGTAAAATGACTCTCGGCATTCGCCCGGAACATATTGTGCTAAGCTCGCAGGCAGAAGGCGGCGTACCGCTGGTGATGGACACGCTGGAGATCCTCGGCGCAGATAACCTGGCGCACGGACGCTGGGGCGAGCAGAAGCTGGTGGTGCGACTGGCGCATCAGGAGCGCCCGACGGCAGGCAGCACGCTGTGGCTGCATCTGGCGGAAAATCAGCTGCATCTTTTTGATGGTGAAACAGGACAACGAGTATGAGTAACTGGCCTTATCCCCGCATCGTCGCTCATCGTGGCGGCGGTAAGCTGGCCCCGGAAAACACCCTGGCGGCAATCGACGTCGGGGCAAAATACGGTCATAAGATGATCGAATTTGACGCGAAGTTATCGAAAGATGGCGAGATCTTCCTGCTCCATGACGACAATCTCGAACGCACCAGCAACGGCTGGGGCGTCGCGGGTGAACTGAACTGGCAGGATTTACTGCGCGTGGATGCGGGCAGTTGGTACAGCAAAGCGTTTAAAGGTGAGCCGCTGCCGTTGCTTTCGCAGGTGGCGGAACGCTGTCGCGAACACGGGATGATGGCGAATATCGAAATCAAACCCACCACTGGCACTGGACCATTAACGGGCAAAATGGTGGCGCTGGCGGCACGCCAACTGTGGGCCGGTATGACGCCGCCGCTGCTGTCATCGTTTGAGATTGATGCTTTAGAAGCTGCACAGCTGGCGGCACCGGAACTGCCGCGTGGTTTATTGCTTGATGAGTGGCGCGACGACTGGCGCGAACTGACCGCGCGGCTGGGCTGCGTCTCTATTCATCTCAATCATAAGTTACTCGATAAAGCGCGAGTGATGCAGTTGAAAGACGCCGGATTACGGATTCTGGTTTATACCGTCAATAAACCCCAGCGCGCGGCAGAGTTGCTGCGCTGGGGCGTGGATTGCATCTGTACCGATGCGATTGACGTGATTGGTCCGAACTTTACGGCCCAATAGTTTTCAACGGAATGTCAGGCTGCGGCGTGCTGGGCTGATTCAGCATGTCGCCGTTTCTCCTCTCCGGCAGCATATGCTGCTGATTCAACGAACTATCCGGATTACGGTTGCTGTTTAACATCCCGCCGTTGGTGTTGGGCAGCATTTGCTGCCGGGCGGGATTTCGCTCCCCCGGCTGTGACTGCAACACCCGCTGAGAATTATTGTTTATCTGGTTTTCTAAATGCTGCTGTTGCAACTGAGTTTGCGTTTTCAGTTGCTGATTCAGCATCCCTTTTTGCTGGATTTGCTGAGTTTGCATCTGGGTTTGCATCCGCTGCTGGCTGGGTATCTGATACCCCGGCTGGTTAGGGTTGTTCAGAGTATTAATGGGCTGTGCAAAGCCGACAAACGGCAGGAGTGCCGTAAGAATCAGAAGTCGTTTCATCGCGTATCCTCCTCTGAAGATATCCTTTAAGTTTACTCGCTTCCCGACAAAACGATGATTAATTCAGAGTTATATACCAGGCTTAGCTGGGGTTGCCCCTTAATCTCTGGAGAATAACGATGATAAAACCGACGTTTTTACGCCGGGTAGCCATTGCTGCTCTGCTCTCAGGAAGTTGTTTTAGCGCCGTCGCCGCGCCTCCTGTTTCTTACGGCGTGGAGGAAGATATCTTCCATCCGGTACGCGCGAAACAGGGGATGGTGGCGTCTGTCGATGCCACTGCCACCCAAGTGGGGGTAGATATTCTAAAGGAGGGCGGGAATGCCGTTGATGCCGCCGTGGCGGTGGGCTACGCGCTGGCGGTAACGCATCCGCAGGCAGGGAATCTGGGCGGTGGTGGTTTTATGCTGATCCGCTCGAAAAATGGCAATACCACCGCTATCGATTTCCGCGAGATGGCACCCGCTAAAGCGACCCGCGATATGTTCCTTGATGACCAGGGCAACCCGGACAGCAAAAAATCACTCACTTCGCATCTGGCTTCCGGCACGCCCGGTACGGTCGCTGGTTTCTCGCTGGCGTTGGATAAGTACGGCACTATGCCGTTGAACAAAGTGGTGCAGCCCGCGTTCAAACTGGCACGCGATGGTTTTATCGTTAACGATGCTTTGGCAGACGATCTCAAAACCTACGGTAGCGAAGTGTTGCCGAATCACGAAAACAGCAAAGCTATCTTCTGGAAAGAGGGCGAACCGCTGAAAAAGGGCGACAAGCTGGTGCAGGCGAACCTGGCAAAGAGCCTGGAGATGATTGCCGAAAACGGCCCGGACGAATTCTATAAAGGCACGATAGCGGAACAGATTGCCCAGGAGATGCAGAAAAACGGTGGCTTGATCACTAAAGAAGATTTAGCGGCGTATAAAGCGGTCGAACGCACACCGATAAGTGGCGATTATCGCGGGTATCAGGTTTACTCCATGCCACCGCCATCCTCCGGCGGGATCCATATCGTACAAATCCTCAATATTCTGGAAAACTTCGATATGAAGAAATACGGATTTGGCAGCGCCGATGCGATGCAAATCATGGCAGAAGCGGAGAAATACGCCTACGCCGACCGCTCGGAATATCTTGGCGACCCGGATTTTGTCAAAGTACCGTGGCAGGCGCTGACCAATAAAGCCTATGCCAAATCTATTGCCGATCAAATTGATATCAATAAAGCGAAGCCATCCAGCGAAATTCGCCCCGGCAAGCTTGCGCCTTATGAGAGTAATCAAACTACCCATTACTCAGTGGTGGATAAAGATGGTAACGCGGTGGCGGTGACCTATACGCTGAACACCACCTTCGGTACGGGCATTGTCGCGGGCGAGAGCGGTATTCTGCTTAATAATCAGATGGATGATTTCTCCGCTAAACCGGGCGTACCGAACGTTTACGGGCTGGTGGGCGGTGATGCCAACGCCGTCGGGCCGAATAAACGTCCGCTGTCGTCAATGTCACCAACGATTGTGGTGAAAGACGGTAAAACCTGGCTGGTCACCGGTAGCCCTGGCGGGAGCCGGATCATCACTACAGTGCTGCAAATGGTGGTGAATAGCATCGATTATGGCATGAACGTCGCCGAAGCGACCAATGCGCCGCGTTTCCACCATCAGTGGTTGCCGGACGAGCTGCGTGTCGAAAAAGGGTTTAGCCCGGATACGCTCAAGCTGCTGGAAGCAAAAGGTCAGAAAGTGGCGCTGAAAGAGGCGATGGGCAGTACACAAAGCATTATGGTTGGGCCGGACGGTGAGTTGTACGGCGCATCCGACCCGCGCTCGGTGGATGATTTAACGGCGGGGTACTAAGGTTAGCGGCCCTCTTCGTGGGAAGAGGGCTATTTTGTCAGGGCAAGCCGAAGGTAGCCTTTTTTATTTCGTAATCCTGTAGATATTCTTCCAGCGGCTTTGCCGTTCCCAGAGAATGAATTTCACCACTGTCTTTATCAATAATAAAAGGTGCGTTACCAGCTAAGCGCGCGGCCTCATCTCCAGTTTCGAGAAATTCTCGTGCTTCGAAACAGAAATACCAGCCCTGGCTAAAGCGTCCATGTAGAGTAATGACGACCGGGAGATCTGCATCATCAAGGTAATGGTTCGCTTTCGCGAATGCGTCGTGATAAGTAATCATAATTATAATAAATATTATTGTTGAGTGTTATATTATTATTCCTGTGTGATACATTGAGCAAAGACGTGTTCATCTTCGTCAAAGATATTATTAAATGCTGGTTTTGAAAAAAGTTCATCGGATAAGATATAGTCACGAAATAAGTATCTGCTAATATTTTATAATTTCTTTTTCAGAACGTCGAACGGGATTTTCTTATTTAAGATATCAGAATCTTATGATTCGGGTAAAATTCTAAATAAATCAATATGTCATTAAAATCATCATAGCCATTAGCTATTTCGGCTAAAATAGAGACTACATGTCTTCGGTCCATCTCACTTAAGGAGTGTAGTTCCGTTGTAAGTTTTTCCATAGCTTGCACTGCTAAATTTCGAACAAGGAATTTTCTGCTGGTAATCTCTAAAAAGATGGCATGGTTTACAATGATTTTTGTTTCCTTTTGATTATTATGAACAACTGTCCATGATTTCGTTTAAGAATGAAGAGAAATCACTAAACGAACTGGGTAATGCTGCCAACTTACTGATTTAGTGTATGATGGTGATTTTAAGGTGCTTGCGTGGCTTCCATTTCCATCAGATGTCCTTCCTGCTCCGCTACTGAAGGCGTGGTGCGTAACGGCAAAAGCACTGCCGGACATCAGCGCTATCTCTGCTCTCATTGCCGTAAAACATGGCAACTACAGTTCACTTACACCGCCTCTCAGCCCGGTAC
>NZ_MDGW01000276.1:0-2086 GCF_001712525.1 Shigella sp. FC1661 | reverse complement strand
GTGCGTACCGGGCTGAGAGGCGGTGTAAGTGAACTGTAGTTGCCATGTTTTACGGCAATGAGAGCAGAGATAGCGCTGATGTCCGGCAGTGCTTTTGCCGTTACGCACCACGCCTTCAGTAGCGGAGCAGGAAGGACATCTGATGGAAATGGAAGCCACGCAAGCACCTTAAAATCACCATCATACACTAAATCAGTAAGTTGGCAGCATTACCCTTGCCATAAATATTAGATTTATGCGCACTAACTGTTTTATTGCTAAGCAATAACTTATCGGCAATTTCTTTATTAGATAATCCGCTAACCAGATAACGTAATATGGTCACTTCACGATTAGATAGCACAGTGACCGTTGAACTATTCGTACTACATTTATTGCTTTTTATATAGTTAAGCGTTTCGCTGGGAAAAAACGTGTATCCGGAGAGGATCATCTGAACGGCATGAAAAATATCATTCTGATCATTGCATTTACTGACAAAACCGTTAGCACCAGCTTGTATCGCTCTGCCAGCATAAAAGCATTCTGATTTCGATGATAAAAATAACACTTTCACTGTGCTCTGGATTTGTTTGATCCTTTTCAGGAAGGTAAAACCGTCTGTTCCGGGCAAGTCTATATCCATAATGATTAAATCAACAGGACGGGTTCGGAGATAATCGATGGTTATGCGGTAATCATCCGTTTTCAGGACAATCTGCAATTCACTGTTTTTTTGCAACAGAACTTCAATAGACATTCTGATGATAGGATGAGTATCCATAATGATCACCGACGTTGGTTTCATAGTTACCAGTCTCATAGGAGCGGACAATTTTCCGTTAGGGCGGTAAATTGTACTTTGATACATGAAAATACGGGTTTTCTTGATTCAGACGCGCAGCGGTGTGCGTTTGTTTGCCGCTATAGCGAAATAAATCAGAAAATCAGACGCGGTCGTTCACTTGTTCAGCAACCAGATCAAAAGCCATTGACTCAGCAAGGGTTGACCGTATAATTCACGCGATTACACCGCATTGCGGTATCAACGCGCCCTTAGCTCAGTTGGATAGAGCAACGACCTTCTAAGTCGTGGGCCGCAGGTTCGAATCCTGCAGGGCGCGCCATTTCTTCTTCATTTATGCCCGTCTTATCCGTTTCCGCTTTGCCCTTCACCACATCACTTTTTGTCGCTGTTTGGCGAGATAATTCAACGGTGTCAGGCCGTAAAACGCCTTAAAAACAGAGATAAAGTACGACGTGCTGCTATAGCCACATAATTGCGCCACCTGAGTGATATTTTTGTTATCCATCAATAACATCTGTACGGCGTAACGCATACGACACTCTGTGACAATCTGGCTATAGCTGGTATTTTCGTTTTTTAATTTCTTTTTGAGCAGGCGGGGCTTAAACATAGCGAACTGGCGACAATTCGCAGATTCCAGTAATGCTGAATATCGCTTTGAATAATGCGGCAGACGCTGTCGCGGACGCTGCTGCGTAAGATATACATCAGTAGGGCAATAAACCGCGATTGCTCAAGAAAGTTAGACAATACGGTAAAAAGTAATGCGCGCGTCAACTCCGCTTCGCAGGGTTTGCTGGGTTGCTGCTTGCTGTGGTTGGCGGCTAGCCGGAACACTTCCGGTGTACGGCTATGACAAGTGATAACCGGGGTTGCCAGCCGCGACCAGGGCTTTACACAGGTTAAGTTCTTATTTAAAAACAACAGATAATCGGGTAATGACTCCAACTTACTGATAGTGTTTTATGTTCAGATAATGCCCGATGACCTTGTCATGCAGCTCCACCGATTTTGAGAACGACAGTGACTTCCGTCCCAGCCTTGCCAGATGTTGTCTCAGATTCAGATTATGTCGCTCAATGCGCTGAGTGTAACGCTTGCTGATAACGTGCAGCTTTCCCTTCAGGCGTGATTCATACAGCGGCCAGCCATCCGTCATCCATACCACGACCTCAAAGGCCGACAGCAGGCTCAGAAGACGCTCCAGTGTGGCCAGAGTGCGTTCACCGAAGACGTGCGCCACAACCGTCCTCCGTATCCTGTCATACGCGTAAAACAGCCAGCGCTGACGTGATTTAG
>NZ_MDGW01000275.1:0-2094 GCF_001712525.1 Shigella sp. FC1661 | reverse complement strand
GGCAACGAGAGATGAGTTCGGGGTCGAGGTAATCCCCCAGAGAAGTCAGTGGGTTACGCAGAGAATCGTAACGGGATACCAGATCAAGAGCCTGTCCAATGTGCATAAAAAAATCCGGAAACAAGTGAGCGTTTCCGGATTCTTACACAGCCACTGGATCGGTCAACTGATCCTTAACTGATCGGCATTACCCAATCATCTGCCAGTTAATAAAGCGTGTGACAAGGTCGATTAAATAATCGGTACTGAACCCCGCCACCTGCGAACCCTGGCTCATTATGCTTTCCGGGCCAGGCAACCAGGTGTCATGCCAGAACAAAGCAAAGCCGATCGGCAGGGCAATCCAGTGGCGCAAGCGATGCAGGCTGTAGCGCGGAATGGGCATCAGCAGAAACGCGGCAAACACCAAATTGAGGAGCGGATGGAAGTTAAGATATCCCGCCCACAACAGGCCGAACTTAACCAGAAAATAGAAGTTCCAGCCGGAAAGGCCGCGCCAGTATTGCCAGAGGGAAGAAGGCATGGCGGTATTTTGCGTAAATTGAGTCATTTTTTGGTTGCCCTGGCTTTTTCCGTGCGGCGTAATGTCCCGGCCGGTTTAACATAACGAGGTTTAGCAAAGAACAAACGTAAGGTGTCGCGAATGCGTCGCAAAGAGTGCCGCGCCAGATAGCCCAGCGGGAAAAATATCAGTGCGCAAACGACAATAATTTCAATGATATCGCTGATGGTCATCATGATGAGCGCTCCACAGCATCATCTAACAGTCGCATGGGTTCTGGTATTCGTCGCCAGTGGCGACATCGTGCTCGGCATTGATGACCGGTTTAGAACTTTGCGTTAAAGGCAGCGGCATGCCCCATTGTTCTGGGGCAAGCAGGCGCATCTGCACCAGCTCGGCACTGATTTGATCATCTTCAAACCAGACCATACGGTTTGAGAAAATGTCGCCAGTAGGCAATGGGAAAATATGATTCAACGCGGTATCCAGATCGTTAATCCGACAGAATGAGAGAAACAGCACCAGCCGATTACCGCCAATGGTCATGATATCGCCGGTACGGTTAGGGCGACACAGCGTCAGGGCTTGTTCAACGCGGATACCCGGTACCGGACGTAGGGCAACCAGAACGCCTTTACCGTGGGCAGGTAATAGAGGGTTATTCATCATGTTGTTGACGGCATTACAGAACACATCCCACTTCTGGAAACCACGCAGTTTGAGCGGCTGGGTCATTGACAGCAAGGTAGTGATATCTTCCGGCACATAGCGACTAAACTTCTGCCCTTGCACGCTTTCGATCATCGTCAGACAACGGGAGAGTGGCGCATTCCACGGAATAACCATATTTGCACCGCAGGCCAATAACAAACGTTCATCGGTGGCGCGCAGGCTAGCGGTATTTTCCCGCACGAGGATTTTCATCGCACTACCGCGCTGGCGACGCAGGGTATGAATGCTGCGGGCCAGTGGCTCGATTTGCGCATTTTGCTGTAAAGAAAAGACCACCGTCGCCGCCTGAGCGGTACGGGCTTCATTGAACAGGACTTCGTTATTGTTGAACAGTTGCCAGTGTTCCGATAGCGGCGGCGCACCTTCCAGTACAGCAACATTACTCAGAATGCGTTTTTCGTCGCTGCGTGGTTGGATCTCCGCCTCTTCGCTTTGAACTAATGTCCAGATACCATTTTGTTGCTGAACGCTAAGCTGCTGACGGGCGCTGACCCCTTTTTCGTTGCACCAGAAGGCAATATCCAGCAAATGTTGGTCACCCTGAAAACGCAAACTGGCAAGACCAAAAAGTGAACGGTATTCCTCAAGCAACAATGAAAATTGTTTATCGTTATTATTTCCGGGATTAATTACCAAAAGCGAACAATGGTTTAACCTGCTCCATTTAGGTAATGCTGCCAACTTACTGATTTAGTGTATGATGGTGATTTTAAGGTGCTTGCGTGGCTTCCATTTCCATCAGATGTCCTTCCTGCTCCGCTACTGAAGGCGTGGTGCGTAACGGCAAAAGCACTGCCGGACATCAGCGCTATCTCTGCTCTCATTGCCGTAAAACATGGCAACTACAGTTCACTTACACC
>NZ_MDGW01000274.1:0-2119 GCF_001712525.1 Shigella sp. FC1661 | reverse complement strand
GCTCAATGACTGGCCGTCGAACCAAGTGCATGAACTGCTGCCCTGGAACTTCTCGTCTGTAAAATAATCCTTACGCTACGTACTTCTCGGGGCGCTTACACCGTTACTGTTCATTGTCCGCGCTGTCATTCCGATGAAGTTTATCGACATGGCCGTAGTTGTTCCCGGCATGAGCGTTTCCGTTGTCGCTCATGTAAACGTGTTTTCCAGCTCACTTACTCTTATGAAGCCAGAAAACCCGGCGTTAAGGAGCAGATCGTTGAAATGGCACATAACGGCGCAGGGGGCCGTGATACTGCCAGGACACTGAAAATCGGCATCAATACCGTCATACGGACATTAAAAAGCTCCCGCCCCGGCGGATAACATCTGCGCCAGTCGCTCACGCTGATGTTGCCCTTATCTGTGAACTTGATGAGCAGTGGCGCTTCGTCGGCAGCAAGGCTGCAACAACACTGGCTCTGGTATGCGTACAACACTAAAACTGGCGGTGTGTTGGCTTACACTTTCGGGCCACGGAATGATGAGACCTATCGGGAACTGTTAGCCCTGTTTACTCCGTTCTGTATATATTAGGCCGTTGGTGGTAAGTGGATCACTTTTTAGACTCGAATAGCTGCAGTTCACAAAAACAGGAATCCGGCTCCGTTTTTTGTTGTCATATCAGAGGGATATTTGTTATGAAGAAAATATAGTGAGTATATATACTGTCAGGATACAATATGATTAATGGGGTGTCGTTACAGGGAACTGCTGGATATGAGGCACATACAGAGGAGGGAAATGTAAATGTTAAAAAATTGCTGGAATCTTTAAACTCTAAAAGTCTTGGTGATATGGATAAAGATTCTGAATTGGCAGCGACTTTACAGAAAATGATAAATCCGTCTGGTGGGGATGGTAACTGTTCAGGGTGTGCGCTTCATGCTTGTATGGCTATGTTAGGGTATGGAGTAAGAGAGGCTCCCGTACCTAATGAAATATCAGAGTATATGACCGGATTTTTTCATAGGCATTTAGAGCAAATTGATAGTGAAGGCATAGTGTCACATCCTAATGAAACTTATAGTAAATTTCGTGAGCGTATTGCAGAAAATATTTTACAAAACACTTCAAAAGGAAGTGTAGTAATGATTTCTATTGAACAGGCCACTCATTGGATAGCTGGATTTAACGATGGTGAAAAAATTATGTTTTTGGATGTTCAAACAGGAAAGGGATTTAATCTTTATGATCCTGTAGAAAAATCGCCAGATGCATTTGTAGATGAAAATAGTTCGGTTCAGGTAATTCATGTATCTGATCAGGAATTTGATCACTATGCTAACAGTAGTAGTTGGAAGAGTAAGAGGCTTTGCTGATGCTGAGAGCCTGTACATAGATTTGAGCCGGCCCCTTGAAACGCCAGACAGTGGATGTATCTTAAAATAAGAGATAGGCTTGGATATATGTCTAACACTAGTTCTAATTTTGAGATGACTGGAACTTTGCTGGGGCTGGAGCTTCGTAAACGTAAAACTCCTCAGGAAAAAATTGCCATTATTCAGCAGACAATGGAGCCTAGCATGACGGTGTCCCATGTGGCGCGTTTGCATGGTATTCAGCCCAGCCTGTTGCTTAAGTGGAAAAAATAATATCTGGAAGGAAGTCTCACTGCTGTTGCTGCCGGAGAGGATGTCGTTCCTGCCTCAGAACTGGCTGCCGCTATAAAACAAATAAAAGAGTTACAGCGCTTGCTGGGTAGACTGGCCCCCTGAATCTCCAGACAACCAGTATCACTTAAATAAGTGATAGTCTTAATACTAGTTTTTAGACTAGTCATTGGAGTACAGATGATTGATGTCTTAGGGCCGGAGAAACGCAGACGGCGTACCACACAGGAAAAGATCGCAATTGTTCAGCAGAGCTTTGAACCGGGGATGACGGTCTCCCTCGTTGCCCGGCAACATGGTGTAGCAGCCAGCCAGTTATTTCTCTGGCGTAAGCAATACCAGGAAGGAAGTCTTACTGCTGTGGCCGCCGGAGAACAGGTTGTTCCTGCCTCTGAACTTGCTGCCGCCATGAAGCAGATTAAAGAACTCCAGCGCCTGCTCGGCAAGAAAACGATGGAAAATGAACT
>NZ_MDGW01000273.1:0-2119 GCF_001712525.1 Shigella sp. FC1661 | reverse complement strand
CACCCCGTCAGTAGCTGAACAGGAGGGACAGCTGATAGAAACAGAAGCCACTGGAGCACCTCAAAAACACCATCATACACTAAATCAGTAAGTTGGCAGCATCACCGTCAGCGAGAAAGAGAGCGAAGCCTTGTTAGGCTTTTTATTCGCCCATATCACTAAACCGGAGTTTCAGGTGCGTTGGCGCTGGCAACCGAATGATATTGCGATTTGGGATAACCGCGTGACTCAGCACTATGCCAATGCCGATTACCTGCCACAGCGGCGGATTATGCATCGGGTGACGATTCTTGGGGATAAACCGTTTTATCGGGCGGGGTGATACGAGTGCGGACGGTTCCCTCGCCCCCTTGGGGAGAGGGTTAGGGTGAGGGGGCGTTCACCGTACTTTCAACAGGTTAACTCCCCCTTTCTGAGAGGAAAAAAATTAACGCAGAATCTTCTTCTCAGCCAAATCCAGCGCAAAGTAGCTGAAAATCAGATCCGCACCCGCACGCTTAATTGAACCTAAGCTTTCGAGCACGACTTTCTCTTCATCTATAGCACCCGCCAGCGCGGCGAACTTAATCATCGCGTACTCACCGCTCACCTGATACGCGCCAATCGGCAATTCAGTACGTTCACGCAGCTCACGCACGATGTCGAGGTACGCTCCAGCAGGTTTAACCATCAGGCAGTCTGCGCCCTGGGCTTCATCCAGCAGTGACTCACGAATCGCCTCGCGACGGTTCATTGGGTTCATCTGATAGCTTTTGCGGTCGCCTTTTAATGCGCTTCCGGCAGCTTCACGGAACGGGCCATAAAAGGAAGAGGCGAACTTGGTCGAATACGACATAATCGCCGTATCTTTAAAGCCTGCAGCGTCCAGCGCCTGACGAATCGCCTGTACCTGGCCGTCCATCGCGGCGGAAGGGGCGATGAAGTCTGCGTCTGCAGCAGCTGCAACCACGGCTTGCTTGCCTAAATTTTCCAGAGTCGCGTCGTTGTCGACGCCATGCTCGCACAGCACACCGCAGTGACCGTGAGAAGTGTATTCACAGAAACAAGTGTCTGACATGACGATCATTTCTGGCACAGTCTGCTTGCAGATGCGCGACATACGCGCCACCAGTCCATCTTCCCGCCAGGCGTCGCTGCCGGTTTCATCGGTATGGTGAGAGATGCCGAAAGTCATCACGGAACGAATACCGGCGTTGGCGATGCGTTCAATTTCGCGTGCCAGATGTTTCTCTGGAATGCGCATCACGCCTGGCATGGCTTCAACGGCTTTGTAGTCGTCAATTTCTTCTTCAACAAAGATCGGCAACACCAGGTCGTTAAGGCTAAGTGTTGTCTCTTCAAACATAGCGCGCAGCGCAGGAGATTTGCGCAGGCGACGAGGGCGTTGGATTAAGTCTGTCATGGTCTGCCTGATGTTTGTGGAATTAAGGTGCACAGTATACCTGAAGCGGGGCAGGAGTGTTTTACGAAAGTTGTCGTGATGTTGACAAGAAGAGAATGAAAGAGAGACCAGGACATCTTTGTAATAGAAATAGCAATAAGTTCATATTCACTGAAAATATTTTTAATCTTTATTTATAGCTCTTGGTTATTATTTTTTTTGGCGTTTGGTTGTGCTGCTATAAATTGAATAATTCAAACTTTGTTGTATATTGATAAGATATTTGGTAATGACTCCAACTTATTGATAGTGTTTTATGTTCAGATAATGCCCGATGACTTTGTCATGCAGCTCCACCGATTTTGAGAACGACAGCGACTTCCGTCCCAGCCGTGCCAGGTGCTGCCTCAGATTCAGGTTATGCCGCTCAATTCGCTGCGTATATCGCTTGCTGATTACGTGCAGCTTTCCCTTCAGGCGGGATTCATACAGTGGCCAGCCATCCGTCATCCATATCACCACGTCAAAGGGTGACAGCAAGCTCATAAGACGCCCCAGCGTCGCCATAGTGCGTTCACCGAATACGTGCGCAACAACCGTCTTCCGGAGCCTGTCATACGCGTAAAACAGCCAGCGCTGGCGCGATTTAGCCCCGACGTATCCCCACTGTTCGTCCATTTCCGCGCAGACGATGACGTCACTGCCCGGCTGTATGCGCGAGGTTACCGACTGCGGCCT
>NZ_MDGW01000272.1:0-2159 GCF_001712525.1 Shigella sp. FC1661 | reverse complement strand
GACGACGCTGCGACGTTCTGTTCGCCATGATGCGCGACGGGACTTTTTATACCCCGCAGGGGTCATAACATGCTTGACAACTTAATAGGGGCACCCCCCACAAAAAGGCAAACAGATCCGAAGCGGGATAATCTTTTTGGGGAGAATTGTTCCAGTTAGCAATATATCCCGACAGGGGGTTATACACCTTAGGGTTCATTTCAAAAGGCAATAGCCCTTTCCAGTCCCATTTTCCCGTACCAGGAACGGGTAATCGCGGATCATGGCCTGATTGACGATCTGGATAAGCACCAGTATGAACATAACCAATATTGCCGTTTACATCAGCATAGTACCAGTTGATGGTCAGTTCTTGTTTCGCTACTCCTGCCAATTTTTGGCCTTCATCTGATGAGTCCAGGCCAGCAAAGACGCCACCTCTTTACCATCCCATGCGCGGGATTTAGCGTAAGCCGTTTGTGTCGTCTGGTCAGTTTGGAGAATGTTGCCATGCACCGTACGCCAGACAGTAAAGGTCTCTGCCTGACCATTTTTCACCGTAATGGTTTCCTCACGGCTTAACATTTTCACCCACTTACAATTATGTAAGTAGTAGCCTGGTTTCTCTGCCGACAGCCGTTCAGCAAAAATATCGACATCATCGCCGAAACCTGCCGTTGATCCCCAGGAAATCACACCATTATGACCAAAAACCAGCCCAGGATAGGCAAATGGTGTATTGCCAGTGACATCATAACCAGCACCGTGCAGACCAATACCATAAGTATACGCAGGCGCATACCAGCCAAACTGCGGACCATTTACCATGATTGCTTTCGCATCCTGGGCTTTGCTTTTGCCGATCACCCACATATTGGTGGTCGTTGGATACCCCGCCAGACCATTGGCACCACCCTGTGCAAATTGTGCAGCAATAGTTTCCCGGTTCTTCCCTGCTGTTAACGCCAGCAGTGCGCCATCCGCCCCTTTTGCTGGTCGGTCAAGCATTGGTGCAGGTAAATCGTAGCGTGGCAACAGAGCTGCTGTTTGCGAGTTTTGCTGATTAAATTTAAGTGGGTAGCTACTCTCTTGTACGGCAATAGTGGTTGGCGCTGATGGGTTTACCAGCCATTTCAACTGATTAAATACCGCCATGCCTTGTGATACACCATATTTATCTTTTAAAGCCGTTAGCAGTGCCAGATTATCAATTTCGCTAGTGCTATCAGAGAAGCGGTTTGCCATGGTGCCCACAAATATCATCGCGACATCAAACGGTTCCCAGCGCTTAGGAGTAAAGCCAAATGTATTAAACTGTTTTGGTAAGAGCGTCTCTGGATTGGTATTTACCTTATCAATCCAGGCATTCATTCCATCAGCGTAGCCTTGCAGAATGGACATATCCTCTGGGGAAAGGGCATCAATTTGCGCCCGGATAGCATCCGGCCAGTAGTTACGACGGATATCTTTATCAAATTTCACAAAATCTTTGCCAAGCACTTCCGCGACAGTCCCTTGAGTACTGCGACGTGCCATTTCCATCTGAAAAAGGCGATCTTGTGCTACTACATAGCCATAAAATAGGTGCCATGTATCATTGGCATAAATATGCGGCATGCCGTATTCATCGCGAACAATCTTTATCTCACTTGACGACTGCTCAGCCAGTGCAGGTAAGCTCCAATAATACATCAGGGAAGCAGTAACACAGTTCACGATCATACGATTTCTATTTTTCATTGTATCCTCTGGCAGGTGTATAATTAGCGAATTGATACTAGCAACGAAGCTTCGGTTATCTATTTGCAGAGAATTGTTTCATTATGAACTGTGAGCGCGATAACTAATTTTTGATACAAAAATTTCATTAATGTGATCTAGGTAATGACTCCAACTTACTGATAGTGTTTTATGTTCAGATAATGCCCGATGACCTTGTCATGCAGCTCCACCGATTTTGAGAACGACAGTGACTTCCGTCCCAGCCTTGCCAGATGTTGTCTCAGATTCAGATTATGTCGCTCAATGCGCTGAGTGTAACGCTTGCTGATAACGTGCAGCTTTCCCTTCAGGCGTGATTCATACAGCGGCCAGCCATCCGTCATCCATACCACGACCTCAAAGGCCGACAGCAGGCTCAGAAGACGCTCCAGTGTGGCCAGAGTGCGTTCACCGAAGAC
>NZ_MDGW01000271.1:0-2176 GCF_001712525.1 Shigella sp. FC1661 | reverse complement strand
TTTCTGGTGCGTACCGGGTTGAGAAGCGGTGTAAGTGAACTGCAGTTGCCATGTTTTACGGCAGTGAGAGCAGAGATAGCGCTGATGTCCGGCAGTGCTTTTGCCGTTACGCACCACCCCGTCAGTAGCTGAACAGGAGGGACAGCTGATAGAAACAGAAGCCACTGGAGCACCTCAAAAACACCATCATACACTAAATCAGTAAGTTGGCAGCATCACCCAAATGCTTTATTCATTCTTTACTTCCTTTTTATGGCTCGTAATTTTTTCAGGTGCTTTTCCTGCTCAGTGTCCGCGAGAATTTTGCGGTACTCCTGGTGGTCAATATGTTCGAACAGGCAGTTTAACTCACCAATGCGTACCCGCCCGGATCGTCCGTCCATCCGTCGAAAGAACACTGAGTGCTCAGTGATGCGAGTAATCACCACGGGGTATCCAGCTCTGTCCGTGTATATCTGACCGCGTTGAATCAAAGCGAACATGTGGTTATCCCCATCGACAAATCGAGAACACAACAAACGCTGCTGCGAATACCACCCCCAGAGTTACGATTGCATCAGGCCAGCTCATTGATTCACCTCCTGCCTGTCGTCCGGCATTCGCTCACTACAGCTTATCCAACCATCCGGAGTTACCGGAACTTGTGGAATGGCTGTCTGCTCTCGAACGTCATTAGGCGCTATAGGTTCTGCTGCCAACTGACTGGCATATTTGTTAATGGTAACGATAAGCTCTTGCTCAGCCTCATCCAGACAATCACCGATACCTCGCCTGTCACCGTCAAAATCATCGAAATCGGCACGAATCCTGGCAACCTTCAGGATTGCGGACAACACCTCACTAGGAATTGCCGGATAGTTGGTTGACGTTTCCGCGATTTCCCGAAAATTATTGGTTGACGAATTCTTGTTTTCCCGAAAGTTTCCGGACTGAAGCATGGCGGCGCGGCAGGCGTTCCATATTTCGGCAGCAATATCGCGCTCGCTATCGGTTAATTTGTACGTTGAAACATAGCCAGAGAGCATTTCTACGTTTTCCGGAGTTGCTTCTTCAGGCACTACCGGTGCTGGCTCACGTATTACAGGCTCGCCCATGCGTGATTCTCCCTGCGCCTCTTTCACCATGTGGTCATTGATTTGCTCCAGTCGCCGAACGTGCTCATCAGCTTCAAGCGCTCGCCGTTTCCAGATGGACAGGTCTTCACGAGCGCCCTGATATGCGTCACCGTATTCGCCGTTAAATACTGGCGCTGGCGGGGCGATGCGTCCAAGCAACTTATTTACCTCTTTCGCCATCGCGTCATATTTATCTAAATAGCGATTAGCTTCTAAGCAGACTCGGTGCATCTGATCTGAGTTAACTCGTTTAACTGGATCTGCTTCCAATGATGCCAGTGCAATCCGTGCCAGTTCTTCCGCTTCTTCTGCTGGCAGTACAACGTTGCTACCCGGTCCGTATGTTTCGCGCCACTGCTTGATTGTCAGCAGTCGCCCTTTGGTAATAGTGATCATGCCGCGTTTCCTTCTTTCTTATTAACAATCACACCGTCATATATTTCATTAAGGTGCCCTCTCAACTCCATGCGCCTTAATGCAGATAACATGTAATCGCATTCAACCTGCTTATTCCCGGTAAATGGCTTATCGTCAGGATTACCCCAACAGCAATTACCCCTGGGCCATCCATGTACTTTCCGTACTCTTCCGTTAACAACGTGAAGTAATCCTGAAGTGGTCAACAAAAACTGGCCACCGAGTTAGAGTTTTTCCAGTATCGATTTTCCGATTCGTTTGGGGTAACCCACCACCGGCATCCATTCGTTCTTCAGACTCCTGAAGAAGCGTTCCATTGGGCTGTTATCCCAGCAGTTTCCGCGCCGGCTCATACTCTGTCTGATCTGGTATCGCCACAATAACTGCCGGAACTGCCTGCTCGTATAATGACTGCCCTGATCGCTGTGGAACATCACCCCGCCGGGCTTACCACGGGTTTCCCATGCCATTTCCAGCGCTTTCATGGTGAGCCTGCTGTCCGGCGAGAACGACATGGCCCAGCCCACTGGTTTTCTTGCGAACAGGTCGAGAACAACGGCGAGGTACGCCCAGCGCTTACCCGTCCAGATACAGGTCACATCACCGCACCACACCTGATTTGGCTCGGTCACGGCGAACTGCCT
>NZ_MDGW01000270.1:0-2226 GCF_001712525.1 Shigella sp. FC1661 | reverse complement strand
TTTCTGGTGCGTACCGGGTTGAGAAGCGGTGTAAGTGAACTGCAGTTGCCATGTTTTACGGCAGTGAGAGCAGAGATAGCGCTGATGTCCGGCAGTGCTTTTGCCGTTACGCACCACCCCGTCAGTAGCTGAACAGGAGGGACAGCTGATAGAAACAGAAGCCACTGGAGCACCTCAAAAACACCATCATACACTAAATCAGTAAGTTGGCAGCATCACCAAAAGACCTTGGTAATTGGATAACATATGGGCCATCTGGGCACCCCATTTCTAATATGCAAGGTACGCCAGAAAAACCCAGTGATATAAGATAGGTTGTAGATGTATGAAAGCATGCTTGTTACTATTTTTTTATTTTTCTCTTATTGGTCAATTGCATGGTGCTGATGTGAAAATAAAAGAAAACGAAAGTGTGATGGGATCTACAGCAATGACCTATGATTTAAGTGAAGAAAAGCTGATGAAACTGAAGTATAAATCACAACATGGTGATTCAGAGGCATCATTTCGACTATATCAATATTACTGCTTTACTAAAAATAATATTGATAAACAATTGCGATTCTTGGAAAGATCAGCATCTCAGGGGAATGTTACAGCGCAGTTTAATTATGGGGTCTTTTTATCAGATACAAATCCAACATTATCAGAATATTATAATTTGAATAGAGCTATTTATTGGATGGAATTCGCTGTAAATAACGGTAATATTGATGCAAAGAGCAAACTTCAAGAGCTCAAAAAGCTAAAGCGAATGGATAGAAGGAAGAATAAGGAGAATCCGTAAAAGCAATAGTTCATCAGACTGCCGCAGCAGTAGTATGATGATGAATCAGGGCTGTACTATAACTATTATCGGTAACATTAACCGCAGCAGGGGCGGTATAACACTCAGGCTCCGATTGGGCTGGAAGGTAGGTGGAATTTTTATCAGTATCCGTTGAACCCGATTTCTGGAATCGATCCCCTTGGGATTAGCCACCTGTTTATACAACATAACTTTAGGTATGCTTTCGTGTGTTTCAGATATACCATGTGATGATAATTTTTATGATGTGCTTAGTATTCCAGTCGCTTCTGGTAATAATATGCAATATAAAAATAATCCCCGTTGTACACATTTATAAATAGATGGCCAATACCTCAAGGCCTATGGAGTTGGAATGTTAATGACCCGGGAGCAAGCAATAGAAAACCTGACGGCATACGATTAGTACCGTCAGTTAATACAGGAACTTATAATCGCAATGGATTTTCAATACATAGTTGTTTAAACACTTTTGGTCCGTCTTTAGGACCTCGATTCTGTTCCGAGGGTTGTATAACTGGTTTATCTAATGACATGCAAAAATTAAATGAGTTAATATTTTCAGAGCCAGATAGCACATTAACAGTTACGGACTAAAAAAATATGGCAAGGTTATTAACAATTGTATTTTTTCTCTATTTCTGCGAGTGCAGTTACTGCAAGAAAATTTCAGAGAGAGTTAGATTTGGCAGACAAAGCAATATTATGGGCACTAATATCAGCCAGTACTAAAGAGGGACGAAAAGCGTGTTCACTAAGCTATTTTGCCTGTAAGGCCGCAGAGGCTGAACTCGGACTGGCATATATGGCTGCGAATGATAACAAGGAATTTCTCACATCCTTATCTAATATAATGAGGTACAAAATAGATGCTGGACTTTCCGAATCCTATACATGCTATTTATTAAGTAAGGGAAAGATCATAAGACCATATCTGAAAAATCTAAATCCACTCCAACTTGCCGCTGATTGCATTGAAACAGTAAATAAAATAAAAGATAAGAATAAAAAAATCATTGATATAAATTCAGTTAATATTTGTAGTGATGATAAAAATATAAAATTGAGAGTTAATAGTACTATTATGGCCATTGATGATTCTATAAAATGCATCGATGAATGGGTGATGCTGCCAACTTACTGATTTAGTGTATGATGGTGTTTTTGAGGTGCTCCAGTGGCTTCTGTTTCTATCAGCTGTCCCTCCTGTTCAGCTACTGACGGGGTGGTGCGTAACGGCAAAAGCACTGCCGGACATCAGCGCTATCTCTGCTCTCACTGCCGTAAAACATGGCAACTGCAGTTCACTTACACCGCTTCTCAACCCGGTACGCACCAGAAAATTATTGATATGGCCATGAATGGCGTTGGATGCCGGGCAACTGCACGCATTATGGGCGTTAGCCTCAACACGATTT
>NZ_MDGW01000269.1:0-2230 GCF_001712525.1 Shigella sp. FC1661 | reverse complement strand
GGGGCGTCTTATGAGCTTGCTGTCACCCTTTGACGTGGTGATATGGATGACGGATGGCTGGCCACTGTATGAATCCCGCCTGAAGGGAAAGCTGCACGTAATCAGCAAGCGATATACGCAGCGAATTGAGCGGCATAACCTGAATCTGAGGCAGCACCTGGCACGGCTGGGACGGAAGTCGCTGTCGTTCTCAAAATCGGTGGAGCTGCATGACAAAGTCATCGGGCATTATCTGAACATAAAACACTATCAATAAGTTGGAGTCATTACCCAACAATCTTAGTAAATAACTAATCTAATACCATCAAATAGTTAATCATGATTTTTGTTTTGTGATTCTGATTAGGAAAAAGAAAATACCAGACGATAAGACAAAATATCAAGCGTTGTGAAGAAATGGTATTTGCTCTTTTGCGTCTATAGTCATGATGTCAAATGAACGCGTTTCGACAGGAAATCATCATGAATAAATATCAGGCAGTTATTATTGGTTTTGGCAAGGCTGGAAAAACATTAGCCGTCACGCTGGCAAAAGCAGGTTGGCGAGTGGCTCTCATCGAACAATCAAATGCAATGTATGGCGGGACCTGTATTAATATCGGCTGCATCCCAACTAAAACATTGGTTCATGACGCACAGCAGCACACAGATTTTGTCCGTGCCATACAGCGTAAAAATGAAGTGGTTAATTTTTTACGTAATAAGAATTTTCATAATCTTGCGGATATGCCTAATATCGACGTGATCGACGGCCAGGCGGAGTTTATCAATAATCATAGCCTGCGTGTTCATCGGCCTGAGGGAAATCTGGAGATTCATGGCGAGAAAATTTTTATTAATACCGGTGCACAAACCGTGGTTCCGCCAATTCCTGGAATTACCACCACGCCAGGAGTATATGACAGCACCGGATTATTTAATCTAAAAGAATTGCCTGGGCATTTAGGTATTTTGGGCGGCGGATATATTGGCGTTGAGTTCGCCTCTATGTTCGCTAATTTTGGCAGCAAGGTAACCATTTTAGAAGCAGCTTCGCTGTTTTTGCCTCGGGAAGATCGGGATATTGCTGATAATATCGCGACGATTTTACGCGATCAGGGCGTCGATATTATCCTCAATGCCCATGTGGAGCGAATCAGTCACCATGAAAATCAAGTGCAAGTGCATAGCGAGCACGCCCAACTGGCGGTGGATGCACTGTTAATAGCTTCCGGTCGTCAACCGGCTACCGCTTCGTTACATCCAGAAAATGCCGGTATCGCAGTAAACGAGCGCGGGGCAATTGTCGTTGACAAGCGATTACATACCACCGCAGACAATATTTGGGCGATGGGAGATGTTACCGGCGGGCTGCAATTTACTTACATATCACTGGATGATTACCGCATTGTACGTGATGAGTTACTGGGTGAAGGCAAACGTAGTACTGATGATCGGAAAAATGTGCCTTATTCCGTATTTATGACACCGCCCCTGTCCAGGGTTGGTATGACAGAAGAACAAGCCAGAGAGAGTGGTGCTGATATTCAGGTGGTGATATTGCCTGTAGCTGCAATTCCGCGTGCCAGAGTGATGAACGATACCCGTGGGGTATTAAAAGCGATTGTTGATAATAAAACCCAACGTATATTAGGGGCATCACTGCTGTGTGTTGACTCCCACGAGATGATTAATATAGTAAAATGGTGATGGATGCCGGGCTGCCTTATAGCATATTACGCGATCAGATATTTACTCATCCGTCGATGAGCGAATCACTCAATGATCTATTTTCATTAGTCAAATAAACTCAAAATCAGACGCCAGAACAAATATTCTGGCGTCTCAGAGAAAAGAATCTTATTAATTCCCTGTTACTCTATAACTTCTTAATCACTTCAGGTAATGACTCCAACTTACTGATAGTGTTTTATGTTCAGATAATGCCCGATGACCTTGTCATGCAGCTCCACCGATTTTGAGAACGACAGTGACTTCCGTCCCAGCCTTGCCAGATGTTGTCTCAGATTCAGATTATGTCGCTCAATGCGCTGAGTGTAACGCTTGCTGATAACGTGCAGCTTTCCCTTCAGGCGTGATTCATACAGCGGCCAGCCATCCGTCATCCATACCACGACCTCAAAGGCCGACAGCAGGCTCAGAAGACGCTCCAGTGTGGCCAGAGTGCGTTCACCGAAGACGTGCGCCACAACCGTCCTCCGTATCCTGTCATACGCGTAAAACAGCCAGC
>NZ_MDGW01000268.1:0-2267 GCF_001712525.1 Shigella sp. FC1661 | reverse complement strand
AACACGCCAGTTCGCCCGGATGTTGGGACTTGAACCGAAGAACACGGCGGTGCGGAGTCCGGAGAGTAACGGAATAGCAGAGAGCTTCGTGAAAACGATAAAGCGTGACTACATCAGTATCATGCCCAAACCAGACGGGTTAACGGCAGCAAAGAACCTTGCAGAGGCGTTCGAGCATTATAACGAATGGCATCCGCATAGTGCGCTGGGTTATCGCTCGCCACGGGAATATCTGCGGCAGCGGGCTTGTAATGGGTTAAGTGATAACAGATGTCTGGAAATATAGGGGCAAATCCACTATCTTCCTCAAGTCTCAAATATTTTCGCCATTGTTGGCGATGAGATCCCGATACCAGTAAAACGACGCTTTACGTATCCGTTCCAGCGTTCCCTTCGTTGTCTTTATCGACATAAATCATTCCGTAGCGCTTTTTCATTTCCCCTGTTCCGGCAGAAACCAGGTCAATGCAGCCCCACGGGGTGTAGCCAATTAAGTCAACACCATCTTCAACTACGGCTTTTTTCATTTCCCGAATATGGGAAGCAAAGTAATCAATGCGATAGTGATCGTTCACCGTGCCGTCAGCTTGTCTCTGGTCAACCGCACCAAATCCATTTTCGACAATAAACAGCGGCAACTGGAAATGATCCCAGAACCAGTTGAGTGAATAACGTAGCCCTGCCGGATCAATTTGCCATCCCCATTCGGATGTATCGATATAAGGGTTGCTGACCAAATCTCGTGGTTCAACATAATCCAGTTGCGGGTTATCGGGCGAAAATTGTGTCGTAAAAGACATGTAGTAGCTAAAGCCGATAAAGTCGACACAACCACTGGCAAGAATCGCGTTATCTTCTGGTGTGATATCGAGGTTGAATCCTTTCCTGGCAAAGTAATTCAGCATATGTTGCGGATAATATCCACGAGCATGAACATCAGTAAACCAGTAACGACGATGCATTGCTTTCGTGGCCATCATCATATCGTTGGGTACACACGTCAGAGGATAGATGGGATACATGGCGATCATACAGCCAATGTTAAATTCAGGATTGATCGATTTTCCAGTCTGTACCGCCAGGGCACTGGCAACTAACTCGTAATGTACCGCCTGGTACATTATTTGTTCGCGCTCATTGATATCTTCCTCTGGCGAATACAAGATACCGGAATTAGTAAATGGACACAGGCTTTCGCTGAAATTCACCTGATTATTGATTTCGTTAAACGTCATCCAGTACTTTACTTTTTCTTTATAGCGCGTGAAGACCGTTGATGCGAAGCGGATAAAAAAGTCGATCAGTTTACGGTTTCGCCAGCCACCATATTTTGTCACCAGATGATAAGGCATCTCAAAATGTGAAAGCGTCACCACAGGTTCCATTCCCTGCTTAAGGCATTCATCGAACAGATCATCATAAAATTGTAAACCCTCTTCATTCGGCTCCTGTTCGTCACCTTGCGGAAAGATTCGTGTCCAGGCAATGGAAGTTCGAAAGCATTTGAATCCCATCTCGGCAAATAACTGAATATCTGTTTTATAGCGATGATAAAAATCAATTGCTTCATGATTGGGATAATTAAGCCCGTCGATAACGCCTTCTGTCACTTCACGCGGCACCCCGTGAGCGCCAGCAGTCATCACATCAGCGATACTGATGCCTTTTCCTCCTTCATTCCAGCCACCTTCCAACTGATGCGCGGCTACCGCGCCGCCCCATAAATGAAGTGGTCAACAAAAACTGGCCACCGAGTTAGAGTTTTTCCAGTATCGATTTTCCGATTCGTTTGGGGGTAACCCACCGTTATATTCGTGCGGTCTTAGTGCGCTGTAATATCCAACGATATAGTCCGTTATGGCGTGAGCTGCCTCGCTGAAGCTTACGTAACCCACCACCGGCATCCATTCGTTCTTCAGACTCCTGAAGAAGCGTTCCATTGGGCTGTTATCCCAGCAGTTTCCGCGCCGGCTCATACTCTGTCTGATCTGGTATCGCCACAATAACTGCCGGAACTGCCTGCTCGTATAATGACTGCCCTGATCGCTGTGGAACATCACCCCGCCGGGCTTACCACGGGTTTCCCATGCCATTTCCAGCGCTTTCATGGTGAGCCTGCTGTCCGGCGAGAACGACATGGCCCAGCCCACTGGTTTTCTTGCGAACAGGTCGAGAACAACGGCGAGGTACGCCCAGCGCTTACCCGTCCAGATACAGGTCACATCACCGCACCACACCTGATTTGGCTCGGTCACGGCGAACTGCCT